>JAZNTF010000225.1:0-4276 GCA_045591625.1 Candidatus Fimenecus sp. | reverse complement strand
ATTAAACAACTTATCAAAGAGGGACTTGGCGGAGTAGTAGGAAAGATTACATCAGCACCTGCATCTCACCTTTCAACTCTTTGTAACCAAATGGTAAACTTCCTTGGCATCATGCAAAATGGGTGGGCTGGCGCACAAGCGTGTTCATCATTTGACACATATCTTGCTCCATTCGTAAAGGTTGATAACCTCACATATAAAGAAGTTAAACAGTGCATTCAATCTTTCGTATACGGCGTAAACACACCTTCCCGTTGGGGAACACAAGCGCCATTTAGCAACATCACACTTGACTGGGTAGTTCCAAACGACCTTGCTGAACTCAACTGCATTATCGGTGGTAAGGAAGTTGACTTCAAGTATAAAGATTGCCAAAAAGAAATGGACATGGTAAACAAGGCGTTCATCGAAATCATGATTGAAGGTGACGCAAACGGCCGTGGATTCCAATATCCTATCCCAACTTACTCAATCACATCTAACTTCGATTGGAGCGAAACCGAAAATAATAAACTCCTTTTCGAAATGACCGCAAAATATGGAACACCTTATTTCTCCAACTACATCAATAGTGATATGGAGCCAAGCGATGTTCGTTCAATGTGTTGCCGTCTCCGTCTTGACCTTCGTGAACTTCGTAAGAAGTCAGGTGGTTTCTTCGGTAGTGGTGAATCAACAGGTTCAGTTGGTGTTGTTACAATCAACTTACCAAGAATTGCTTACCTTGCAAAGGATGAAGCAGATTTCTATGCTCGTCTTGACAAGATGATGGATATTTCTGCTCGTTCACTTAAGGTTAAGCGTGATGTTATCACAAAGCTTCTTGATGCAGGTCTCTATCCATACACAAAGAGATACCTCGGTACATTCAACAACCACTTCTCAACAATCGGTCTTGTTGGTATGAACGAAGTTGGTCTTAACGCAAACTGGCTCAGAGCTGATATGACAACAGAAAAGACACAGCAGTTTGCAAAGGATGTTCTTAATCATATGAGAACTCGTCTTTCGGACTATCAGGAGCTTTACGGTGACCTTTATAACCTTGAAGCAACTCCTGCTGAATCAACTGCTTTCCGTCTTGCAAAGCATGACCTTAAGTACTACCCGGATATTATTACAGCAGGTAGAAAAGAAGGCGAAACACCTTACTACACAAACAGCTCACATCTTCCTGTTGGCTATACACACGATATCTTCACGGCTCTCGATATGCAGGATGAGCTCCATACACTTTACACATCAGGTACAGTATTCCATGCATTCCTTGGTGAAAAGCTTCCTGATTGGCAGGCTTGTGCAACTCTCGTAAGAAAGATTGCATCAAACTACAGACTTCCTTACTACTCAATTTCACCAATTTACTCAATCTGTAAGAATCACGGATATATCGCAGGTGAAGCATTCACTTGTCCTGAATGTGGTGAAGAAGCAGAAGTTTATTCAAGAATTACAGGTTACTATCGTCCTGTTAAGAACTGGAACGACGGTAAGGCTCAGGAATATAAGGACAGAATAGTGTACGATATCGCTAACTCACATCTCACTCATGATGTTACAGAAAACGCAGCTTGTGAATGTGCAGAGGCACAGGACACAGTTGTAGAGGTTGCAGACAGCACATTCCTTTTCACAACAGCAACTTGTCCTAACTGTAAGATTGCTTGTTCATTACTTGACAAAGCAGGCGTAGCTTATGAAAAGCTTCTTGCTAATGAACACGCTGATTTGGTTAATGACTTCGGTGTTAAGCAGGCTCCGACTCTTGTAGTTGTTAAAGACGGTGCTTTTGAAAAATACATAGGTGTTTCTGATATCAAGAAATTCCTCAACGCATAATAAAACTAAGGGATTATAATTATGTATGACATTATAATAATCGGTGGTGGTCCTGCGGGACTCACTGCCGCCCTGTATGCTCGCAGGGCAAATAAAACTGTACTTGTTATTGAAAAGGCAAGTTTTGGTGGCCAGATTACATATTCACCAAAGGTTGAGAATATTCCCGGTTTCGGGGAAGTAACAGGTAATGAGTTTGCTGAAAAGCTTGTTGAACAGGTGCTTAATCAGGATGCAGAGATTGAATGTGCAGAAGTGCTTGAAATAAAAGACGGTGACATTAAAACTGTTGTTACTGATTCAGGTGAATTCGAAGGCAAATCTGTTATTATTGCAACAGGAGCAAAGCATAGACTTTTAGGTCTTCAGAATGAGGAAAATCTTATTGGTGAAGGAATTTCATTCTGTGCAGTTTGTGACGGTGCTTTCTATGAAGGCAAAACTGTTGCCGTAATCGGTGGCGGTAATTCAGCACTTCAGGAAGCAATTCTTCTTTCTGACCTTGCAAAAAAGGTTTATGTGATTCAGAATCTTGATTTCTTTACAGGTGAACAGAAGCTTGTTGAGAAACTTGAATCTAAAGATAATGTTGAGATTATTCTCGGTACAGTTGTTGAAAAACTTATTGGTGAGAGTGAACTCAAAGGAATTACAATCAAGAATGTTGCAACTGAAGAAAGTTCAGATTTAACTCTTGACGGTATGTTTGTTGCAATCGGACTTGTTCCACAGAACGAAGCGTTTAAGGAGATTGTAAATCTTGATGAACGTGGATATGTGGATGCAAACGAAAATTGTCTTACAAATGCAAAGGGCATTTTTGTAGCAGGTGATTGCAGAACAAAAAATATCCGCCAGGTTATAACAGCGGCAGGCGACGGTGCTGTAGCAGCACTTGCAGCTTGTGATTATGTAGATACTATCTAATTGATACATTCCTATGGGAAAGGGTCGGCTTTTTGCCGGCCTTTTTTCTTTGGGTTAATAACTTTCAATTGGTCATCTACACTGTTAAATTTTAAATTAATAATAAACAATTATGTGGCATTTTGTTGCTTTGTCTTTGTCACTGTCAATTTTTGTAACAAAGTGCACAAATGCGTGTAATGAATTTTGTTACCAATTTGAACAAATTGTGCAAAATATACTTGAAATAGTATTTTTATAGTGATAAAATATATCTGTATAGTTATATTCAAAATTTGTGAGGTGAAGAAAGTGACGGAATCTTCGGAAAAATATGAAGCTCAGGTGCCTGTGTATCTTTTTCATCAGGGCAACAATGCTCGTGCTTATGAATATATGGGTGCACATCGTGTAAACGACGAAACTGTTGTTTTTCGTACATGGGCTCCGAATGCTGTGTCAGTAAGTGTCAGTGGTGACTTCAACGGCTGGAATGATACGGCTGATATGGCAGAGAAAATCACGGCTGGCGGTATATGGGAGGTTTATGTTAAAAATGTAAAGGTTTACGATTCATATAAATTCTGCATCACAACACAGGATGGCAGAAAACTTATGAAAAGTGACCCTTACGGATACCATATGGAAACTCGTCCTGACAACGCCACTAAATATTATGAATTAGATTCATATAAATGGACTGACAATAAGTGGGAAAAGGCTAAGCGCGAAAAATCACAGTACGACAGACCCGTAAATATCTATGAGGTGCATTTCGGCTCATGGAAACAGTATGAAGACGGTAATTTCTATTCATACCGTAAAATGGCGGAAGAGCTTATCCCTTATGTAAAAGAAATGGGATATACTCATATTGAATTTATGCCACTTACCGAATATCCTTTTGATGGTTCATGGGGTTATCAGGTTACGGGATATTTTGCAGCAACATCAAGATATGGCACTCCTGACGATTTGATGTATCTTATCGATATGTGCCACAAAAACGGAATAGGTGTAATTCTTGACTGGGTACCTGCTCATTTCCCTAAGGATGCAAACGGTCTTTATGAATTCGACGGAACAGCTTGTTACGAATATGCGGATATACGAAAGGGCGAACATCTTGAATGGGGCACAAAGGTTTTTGACTTTGGCAGAAATGAAGTGCAATCCTTCTTAATTTCAAGCGCTATGTTCTGGCTTGATAAATACCATATTGACGGACTTCGTGTTGACGCTGTTGCATCTATGCTGTACCTTGACTATGGAAAAAAAGACGGTCAGTGGAGGCCTAACAAGTATGGCGGTAACGGAAACATTGAAGCAAAGGAATTTTTACAGAAGTTAAATACAAGAGTTTTCTCTGCCTTTAAAGGCATAATGATGATTGCGGAGGAATCTACGGCGTGGCCTATGATAACTTATCCCGTTGAGGATGGGGGACTTGGTTTTAACTACAAATGGAATATGGGTTGGATGAATGATTCTCTTGTTTATATGAAGCAGGACCCATTCTTCAGAAAAGGTG
>JAZNTF010000224.1:0-11805 GCA_045591625.1 Candidatus Fimenecus sp. | reverse complement strand
AAAAACTTTATATTCGTATACTGATTTGCAAATTCGTTCTGTGCTGTTTTTCCATGCTTTGCTATATGCTCGAATTCCCTTAATATGCGAAACG
Source organism: Candidatus Fimenecus sp. (assembly GCA_045591625.1). Taxonomy (GTDB): domain Bacteria; phylum Bacillota; class Clostridia; order Oscillospirales; family Acutalibacteraceae; genus Fimenecus. Next base: position 11,711 of record JAZNTF010000224.1, on the reverse strand, counting down.
GCACCAATTAAAAACATACCGAAAGAAAAACCAATCATAACGTCCGGTGCAGATGATCCGATGAAAAACACAATCATCAAAATGCAAAGTATGGTGAAAATTAGAGGGTTTTTATAAACACTTTTTCTTTGTAAGCGGTATATTTCACTTAATTCTTCCTTTGAAAAGGTGAACCGATACAATTCATTAGGTAAAATCTCATTATTTTGCTCTATAGTCTCAAATCCCAATATTTCGTCAACGGAAACACCGAATATTTCTCTTAATCTTATTAAGTTGTCAATCGTAGGGACGGTTTGATCTTTTTCCCATAAACTAATTGTCTGTCGGCTTACAAGCAACTTTTGCCCGAGCTCTTCTTGCGACATTCCAAGTCGTTTTCTATATGCTTGTATTTTTTCGCCAACTGTCATAAAAGTCGCCTCCTTTTGCTTAATTTGATTATAACAGAAATCCTTGCAAAAATAAAGAATATATCACTTGATTTTGTCAAGTAGCACTTGCAAAACCGCTTTTTTAGTTCAAGTCCTCCCCAAAGGGCGTTTGAGGGAAATGATATCTTTATGAATTGCGCCTTGAAAAATGGCAGAAAAAACCTAGAAACCGTTGTGGTTTCTAGGTTTTCCGAACCGATATCTTTTTCGGTTCGCAATGTTGGCATTGACTATGCTATTTGATGCAATTCGTAATTTTGCAAGTTATTATTTGTTTTATGTATGATAGAACAATTATAGATAGCGATGAAATAATAAATAATTTTTTATAGTAAATAATGCCCACGCATATACATTAAATGCTTGACTAATATATTTTTTTGATTATAATATAAGTGTATAGGTATATTTTTATAATCATCATTTTTCGCTATATGTGTACAGTATATAGCCAAGGAGAGGAGAAAAAGTGTATGAAACAAACAATGAAAAAGCGTTTGCAAAAGGCAATATCAGTATTGTTGTCAGCTATTATAGTGCTGTCAATGTTTGCTATGATGCCTACTGGTTTATTTAAGGCAAGCGCAGAAACAAATAAGCTTTTTGAGGAACGTCTTGAATTGGACTTCAATAACAATTGGAAGTTCTATCTTGGCAATGATTCAAATGCTTACACAAAAGCTTATGACGACTCAGCTTGGGAAACTGTTGAGTTGCCACACGACTTCAGTATTTCACAGAATTTCTTTACTGCAGGAACTGAAGCAGAAAGTGGTAACTTGCCTGGTGGTACAGGTTGGTACAGAAAGACTTTTGCAATGTCATCTGATGCTCGTGATAAGTCTGTTATCCTTAACTTTGACGGTTCATATAAGGATACTTATGTGTATGTCAATGGTGAGCTTATCGGTGAAAACCACTATGGTTACAACAGCTTTTCATTTGAAATCAGTGAATACCTTGTATGCAATGGAACAACTGCAAATATTGTTGCAGTAAAGGTTGAAAACCAGCTTCCTTCAAGCCGTTGGTATTCAGGTTCAGGTATCTATCGTGATGTTACAATGACAATCGTTGACCCTGTTCACGTTGACCTTTACGGTACTTATGTAACAACACCTAATCTTCAAAGCAGTAATGGTGCTGATGGTACAGTTAATGCAGTAATTTCACTTACAAATGCGTTCCCCGGTGCCAAGGATGTTACTGTTACAGCACAGATTCTTGATGCAACAGGTACGGCTGTGGGTACTGCAGCTTCTACTGATGTGTTTACTATGGCTGCTAACGAATCAAAAGAAGTTACACTTACTCCTACACTTTCTGACCCGAATCTCTGGAACTCATGGGATTTAGGTTCTCCGTATCTTTATACTCTTCGTACAACAATCGCTGAAAATGGTACTGTAATTGACACTTATGATACAGAATTCGGTTATCGTTGGTTCAATTGGGACCTTGATGGCGGTTTCTCTCTCAACGGACATAATATAAAACTTGAAGGTGTTTGTTTACACCATGACCAGGGTGTGCTTGCTGCGGCTCAGGTTTATGACGCAATTTATCGACAGGTAATGATTCTTAAGGATATGGGTTGTAACGCAATCCGTACATCTCACGGAACACCGTCTGATGTATTTATGGATGTTTGTAATGAAGTTGGTATGCTTGTAATGGACGAATTCTTTGACGGTTGGGATACTGCAAAGAATGAAAACTCAAACGACTTCAGCGTTTATTTTGACCAGACAATTGATACTGCGACAAATAATCTTCTCGGTGCAGAAGATGGTCAGATGTGGTATGAATATGTTCTCACACAGTCAGTTAAGCGTGACCGTAACGACCCTGCAGTAGTAATTTGGGACGTTGGTAACGAAATCTCTGAGGGCGCAAGTGTTGGTGATTTTGAAACAATTGCTGCTAATATGAGAGATATGCTTGACACTCTTGACCCGACAAGACCTGTTTGTCAGGGTAACAACCAGAGAAATGTTACATCAGGTTGGCCTTACAATGTTGAAAAATATTTGACAGTTGTCGGCGGTAACTATCAGCCTACAACTTGGGCAGGAATGTACAGCCAGATAGCAGCTCTTACTGATGCTAAAACAGGTGATGTTGGTAACCCATTTGTTATGACAGAAACAACATCTGCAACATCAACTCGTGGTGTTTATGATACACTTTCACACTACAACTATGCATGTAGTGGTTACGATACAGACTATGTAAGCTGGGGTACATCTGCTGCAGGCACATGGTATCCTACAATCACAAATGACTGGTTCTCAGGTGCATTTGTATGGACAGGTTTCGACTATATAGGTGAGCCTACTCACTGGAACCATACAACATCTAATTACGGCACAGGTTCTCCTGTATCTTCATTCTTCGGTATCGTTGATACTGCAGGTTTTGCAAAGGATACATATTATCTTTACAGAAGTATGTGGAATGCAGATTCAACAACTCTCCATCTCGTTCCTGGTACTTGGGATTCAAATGAACTTGCAAAGAATGGTAACTATGCTTATGTAGCAGTTTACAGCAACGCTGACCACATTGAGCTTCTCGGTGACGGAAACGTTATTGCAACAGCTCAGTCAACAACAACTACAACAAGTGCAGGTCATAAATATCAGACTTGGACAGAAACAGCAAACAATTCAAATGTTAACACAACTGAATTCTATACAGGAACAGGTAAGGATTTATATCCACAGTTCCGGGTTAACTATTCAGCATACAGCACAATTTCTGTTAAGGCTTATGATGCGAACGGAAATGATATTACAGCTTCTGCAGTAGGTACAAAGTCAGTTTCTAATGTTGAAGCAACTAAGATTGTCGCATCAACATGGGCAGATGCTTCAACAACTTATACTGCTGACGGCGACAGCTATGTTTATATTGAATATACAGCACAGGATGCAAACGGAAATATTGATACAACATATAACGGAACAATTGATATCGAATTAAACGGCAACGAAGCAACATTTGTTGGCGTTGATAACGGTAATCAGACAGAAACTCAGAAGTTCCAGCAGTCATCAGTATTTACAGGTGAAAACACAGTTCAGGTTGAGATGTTCAACGGTAAAGCTCTTGTTGTTCTTCGTACAAATGAAGAAGCAGGACAGAATGTTGAAGTTACAACAACTGCGACTGATGGCCTTTCAGTAAATGGTGTTACATTTACAACTGCTGCTGAAGCAGGCGATGAACTTACTGATGAATTTGAAGAAGTAATTCCACAGCCTGAAAACCTCAGATATGAACCAACACTCTATGATGAATATGAGGAACTTTACAACAAGATTACAGCAGGTGGCACAGCTACAGGTGGTAATGAATACACAGAATATCGTTTAGGTAGTACTGCCGGCAGTATTACACTTGACCAGGTAACATCTACTGATAACAACTCTTTCTCAGACGGTTGGTATGTTATTACAGGTGTGGCTGACTATATGAGCTTCTCTGAAGGTGTTATGACACACACTACTTCAGGTTCAGGTTTCCACACAGATGGTACAACAATAGGTACAACTCCTTCAACATCTTCTGACTCATGGTATTTTGAACGTCAGTCAGACGGTACATACTATATTTACTACGAAGATTCAAACGGTACAAAACAGTACCTTAATCTCAGCAGTTCAAGAGCAACTGCTTCCACAACACCACAAGCACTTGATGTTGCAGTTTCATCATCAGGTGTAACAATCGGTAACGGTAGTGGTTCTTATGTAAACTATTCAGGCGGTGAGTCTGATGTTGCGGGTGTATGGACAGCAGCAACACAACTTACTCTCTATAAAGTTTCGGGTACTCCGGCAACTAACAGAACTACTATTGAAACAGGTAAATATGTAATTTACAATAACGATAATCGTTATTCAAATGCATCAGGTATTCTTACAGAAACTATCGATTCAATTGGTATTCCAATTGAACTTGTAACTCCGTCAAATGGTGTTATCACAACAGATAGTGAAAATGCTTATACAATCACTCTTGTTAACGGTACAACAGATGAGTATTACATTCAGAATAGTGAAGGTAAATACCTTACAATCGGTTCATCAGGTGGTTCAATCTCATTCTCTGACACAGCTACTTCAGTTAATGTTTATGCAAGAGATGATGGTTCTGTAAATATTTATAATGCTAACAGCGGTCAGTTCCTTGACCACTATTATTCAGCATCACAGAACCACTACAATACATGGTCATCAACAACAAGTGCAACAGATGTAAACCGTATCTTCGTTCTTTACAGAAACGAATCAGGCGGAATTGATGTTCCTGCAGGTAAGGAAGACCTTTACAATGCACTTTATGATGGTATTCAGGTTGCTCCGGGTACATATTCGAACGCATCATATCAGGCTCTTTTCACAGCACTTGAAGACGGTTGGGCAGTATTTGAAAATGACAGTGCAACAGAAACTGAAATAACAAATGCTACAAACGCAATTCTCACAGCTTATGCTGCTCTTGAGGTTGAATATAAGTACATTCCTACAACTCTTTGGAAGTACGGATATAATCCAAATTCAAGCACACCTTATGCAGACGGTGGTGCATTGTTCAATGCACAGACTTATGCTTCAATGGAAGCAATAATTCGTGCAGACGACAATCTTATGTCACAGATTAAGACTGCAATCGGTTATGATACAGCAACATGGGCAAGTGATACAGAAAAAGAAACTGCTCTAGATACAGCAATTTCAATGTATGCAAGAATTTACTCACTTTCATTTACAGGTGCTCCTGTAACAGGCGAAAACGGTATATCTGATTTTGCAAAAACAAGATGGAATGTGTGGACAAAGACAGGTACACAGGGTGCTGCTGAATCAACTGAAGAAGGTGCTTCTGTTCAGGGTCTTTTCAGTGCATTACGTGTTGACGGACAACCGGTTGACCATACTGATTATGAAACTCTTCCTTATGGTAATGCTATTGATAATTCAAACAGAGAAGCATTCAATACAATTGACGGTCTTGATGTTACATTAACAATTAACGGAAGTTCAACAGACGTTACTCTTCCTGCTCTTGAAGGCATTAGCGTTCATATCAATGATATGTTTAAGAAGGAAGATGTTCTTGTTGATGAGTCTGACCCGACTCAGGGTTATGCAAAGAAATATTGGGATTTACAGTTTCCACTCCTTGCAACTACTAATGAATATGGTATTAATACTTATGAATATAAGAGTTCAAGTACAGATTATGTATTCCAGGCATCTTTTGATGATGCTAACAACTCTGCTACAGCGATTTTAGCTCCTGTTGATAACTGGACAATTAATCGTGACGGTAAAGATGCTGCTCAAGGCTTCTTCCCATTCAATTATCAGAGTGGTACAACAACATATACAGGTGAAAATGCAATTTATCACTACGCATTCAACTATGATATGGAATTCTATATTCCAATGTCAGGTACTTATGCTGACGGCGAAGATGTTGTATTCGAGTTCTCAGGTGACGACGACGTTCTGGTTTACATTGACGATGTTCTCGTTCTTGACAACGGTGGTCTTCACGGTGCTCGTAAAGCATCTATCAACTTCACAGAAGCAACTGTTTCGTATCAGTATGCAATGGATGCTGATGCAGAAGACGGTCTTGTTGAAAGCACAGTCGAAAATAGTGTTGTTTATGCTTATGGAGCATCAAATGCAGGCCTTAACGGTGATGAGCTTGCTGCTCTTGAAAAGCTTGACGAAGTTCGTTCAGATGGTGACTATCATACATTTAGTTTCTATTACGTTGAACGTGGTTCAACAGACTCTAACTGCGAAATGACATTCAACCTTCAGCAGTCATCAGAACATGTTCTTCTTTACGACCAGACAATAGTTGTTGACTTTGGTCTTCCTATAGAAAGCTTTAATATCACAAGCGATAACTTTGTATCTGAAGATGCTAAGAATGCAGGTACAAAGATTGAACTTATGGGTGTTATGCCTGGTAATACTGCTGTTGCTGACGTTGTTAACTTCGATAAGGACAATGTTGAAGCAGGTCTTGACAGTACATTCAGTGACACTAATACAACATTGACTGTCAATGAAATGAAATACGGTGATGCAACTGTAACAAAGACAACAAATGTTGATTATGCTAATGTTGACGATGCTACTGTTTCATATACACCAAATACAATTCAGATGACAGGTATGGATTACTTCTACCTTTGTTCTGAAGTTACTGACGACCCGACTTATGTTGAAGGTACGGTTTACTATCAATACGAAAAGGTTAGCTTTATTCCTGCAACATCAATCTACTTTGAAGATAACTTCGGTACTGATATTAGCTTCACAGATGGTACAACAACTGACAGCTCAGGTCATGGTACTTGGACAACAGTAGGTGATGCAACTGCTTTTGCAGATGCTAAACAGGCTGCTGACCGTGTAGATGATATAACTGCTAATCCATATGGCTATGACCCAATCTATTCAGGTGAAGATAGTACTGAAGATTATACAAAGTATAGTGGTTTCTCAGCACAGAAAGTTACTGTAAGTGCTGCAAACAATGCTAAGAATGGTGGTACTAATCCAACTGTTGAATTTACATTCACAGGTACAGGCTTTGATGTTATCAGTATGACTGATAACACGACAGGTACATTCTACATGGAAATCTTCGATGAGAATGGTGCAAGAGTTGGCAAGAGAAGTGTAGTTGATACATACTATGGTTACTCTTATGGTCAGCTTTATGCAGATGCAAGTGGTGAAGCAACACTTACCGAAACAGATAAGCCTCTTTATAAGAGCGCTGACAATGAAGCAGTTACAAGAGAAGTAACATATTATTCAACCAACGATTCAGGCGAAACAATTGTTGTTCGTGAACCATCATATCTTGATGTTTCAGGTTATGGCTACACAGATACTGTGACATATTATGATGCAGACGGTAACCTTACAGAAACTGAAACTGAAAATATTGCTTACGCTTATGCTTACGCTTATGGTTGGGTAACAGCAGATGATGTTGAAGGTCTTTATCAGATTCCTGTAATCAAGAAGACAGGTCTTGACTATGGTACATACACAGTTGTTCTTACTGCAATGTATACAGCAATGTTTGACCATACAGGTGAAGGACAGTTTGACCTTTACTTCGATGCTATACGTATTTATGACCCAGCAGGTAAGGATGACGGAATAAATTCATCAATTCTTACTGAATACAAGCTTGATAATGAATCTTATCCAAACTACCTTTCAATCAAGGATATGCTTATTGGTGCAGATTCTCTTTCTAAGGATTCATCAACTCAGGGTGTTGTATTCATCGATGGTATTGCAGCACTTGATAACGACCTTGAAAAGTATAAAATTGCTGGTCCTAATAACGAGCTTTACCTTGCAAAGGGTCAGGCTGTTGCCTTTGAAATCTGGGCTACTGCAGTTCCTGATGAAGTTCAGCTTGGTATGAAGTCAGCTAAGGGTAATCCTGTAGTTAAGATTACCTACAATGGCCAGGAAAATACTACAACTCCATTAACACTCAAGACTGCTACTGAAATGAATTACATCGTAAATAACTTACTTCCTACTGATGGTAAGCTTACATGGTCAGAAGTTGTTGTTGATGGTGTAACATATTACAGAACAGGTACAGTTGTAATTCAGAACACATCAACTGATGATAGTATTCTTTCTCTTACAAGTATGAAGTGGACATTTACAGGCGTTGGACAGTATGGACATTATGAAACAGCATTACCAGAAACACCTGCTGTAATGTCATTCATGGCAAGAAGAACAACTGTCAGTGATGCTTACTCAATGATGGGAACTAACGATGCTACTGATACAGATGAATCTGTTGATAATGGCGATACAGGTGAAGAAATAATTCCTGACGATAACGGTGGCACAAACGATACTAGCGAAGAGCCTCAGGAAGAACTCACTTGGATTCAAAAAATCATTAGAGCAATTACAAACTTTTTTAAGAAGATTTTTGGTATGGCTTAATTTTGAAGGGAGGATATGAATAATGAAAAAAACTTATGTAAAACCACAAATTGCATATGAATCATTCCAACTTTCAACAAGCATTGCTGCAAGCTGTGCACTATTAGGTACTCAGTCTGCACAGTATGTTTGTCCGGTGACAGACCCGGATTCAGGCTTTGTACTTTTTGCAGATAATATTGCATCACCTTGTGATACGGTACCGGCAAATGGTAGTATTTGCTACGACGTTCCTGTGGCAAATTGGAATGTATTCTCGTCATAAATGAAATATAACGGAGTTCGTCATAGTGATGGTGAACTCCGTTACTTTTGGGATTAGATTATGAAATTATTTAAAAATATTATTATAACTCTTTTATGTTTTTTAATTACTGTCGGACTTTGTTCTTGTAATAAAGAAGATGAAGTCAATAAAGAAGAACCTATGGACAGAATTACTGTTGCAACAGAAGAAGTTGATGTTGAACAGGTATCTGAATTTGAGGCAAAACAGTCTGAAAGCTCTCAAATTGGTGTTACCGTGGATAATTTTCTTAAAATCATCAGTATCGGTGAAAGAGATGGTGTTCTTAGTGTTTTTGTAAGAAATATATCTGATGAAGATATTAAATATGCTCTTTTGAGTGTTATGGCGGAAAATGGCAGAGCTGAATTTCCAATTTCTACATTAACAGCCGGCTCAAGTGCTACTCTTCGTTGTAATAACGGATATGTTTTTAATGAAGAAACAGTTTATTATAGTTGGAAAATTGAAAACAAAGTGATTTTTAATGATAAACTTTCATGCTATCCTAATATTTTTGAAATTGACGGTGTGGATGGTTTTATTTCAATTAAAAATATTTCCAAAAAGGATATTGAAGGCAAAATTTATATTTATTATAAAAATGTTACTGACGGAGTTTATGATGATGGTGTAACATACAGAGCGTATGTTGATGGCCTTAAGAAAGGCGAAAAGTCACAGATTAAGACTCAACACTATTTAAGAGACTCAAGTCGAATTTTATTTGTGGAATATGCAGAGTAAGAAGTATAAGTTTTTTGATACTGTTATTCAGGTTTTGACTCCAGAAGAAATTGCTGATACGGAACCATTTGTCAATTTCTTAACTGAGGAGGAACCAGATTGTACTGTTACATTTGAATATGTGACAGAATTACCTGATTTAGTTGAAAATGTTACGACTGACAATGAAATCAGCTTTACAACAGAAGATAATAAGAGTATGTGCTGGTATAGAAATCACGGTAAAGAAGGTTACTATGCTTGTCGTATTTTTGATGGCAAAAAACATTTTGTTCAGGTGCTTGATGAATACCGTGGCAAACTTTGGAATGGTATTATTTTCAATCTTCTAGGATTTGAAGAAATTATTGCAAAGCATAACGGTGTTGTTTTACACGCTTCGGCTATATTAAAAAATGAAAAAATGATTCTTTTTACTGCTCCTTGTGGTACTGGAAAATCAACTCAGGCTGAATTGTGGAGAAAATATGCAAATGCTGAAATTGTCAACGGGGACAAAGCTCTTATAAGTTTAAAAAATGATATGATTTTTGCAGGCGGACTTCCATTTTCGGGTTCATCGGATATTTGCAAAAATATTTCAGCACCTTTAGCAGCGGTTGTCTGTTTGGGTCAGTCGAAAGAAAACAAAATTACAAAAATGAATGCTAGAGAAGCTATTGTTGCATTGTTGCAAGGAAATTATCGTTCGGGCATAACGAATGTATCATCGCAGAAAACAATTGATGTATTAGAAAAATTATGTAGTACTGTTTCGGTGTACAAGTTTGATTGTCTTCCAGACAGAACTGCGGTTGAGTGTCTAAAAAAGGAGTTGAAAATATGAGCGCAGAACCAAGATTGTCAACATATCTTCACTCAAAAGCTATTGAAAAAGGAATTCCTCTTTCGGGTACTTTTGAATTAACCTCACGTTGCAATTTCCGTTGTGAAATGTGCTATGTTCATGATGATTGTCATAGTAGAGATAAAATTTCAACAGAACAGTGGTTACATCTTGCGGAGGACGCAAAAAAAGCGGGTACACTTTTCTTGTTGCTTACAGGCGGTGAACCTCTAATTCGTGAGGATTTTCCTTATCTGTATACAGAACTAAAGAAAATGGGATTTATGGTATCAATTAATACCAACGGAAGCTTATTGCATAAACATATTGATTTATTCAAAAAAAATCCGCCAGCAAGAGTGAATATTTCTCTTTATGGTGCGGATGATGAAACCTATGAAAAACTTTGTAAAATGAAAATGTTTTCACAAGTATTGGAAAATATAAAAATACTCAAGGAAATTGGAATTTCAGTTAAGCTTAACACCATTTTTACTAAGAGCAACAGTCATCAGTATAAGCAAATAATGGATGTTGCTGAAACACTTGATGTTCCATTAAGCACAACAGCTTATGCTTATCCCCAGGTTCGTTTGGATAAGGAATTCGGTGAAAATACTGGCAGAATGACTCCTCTTGAAGCGGCTCAATGTACAGTTAATTGTGAAAAATATCGTTTTCGTAATGGTGATTTTTCAGCACGTGCAAAAGAAATTCTCAAAGAATCCAATGATGAAAAATGTGACAGAGTTTCTTGTCGTGCAGGTAGAGCAGCATACTGGATAACAAGTGAAGGGCTTATGCAACCATGCGGAATGTTACCTAAAATACAGATAAATGTTCTTGAAAATGGGTTTGAAAATGCATGGAAACAGTTAAATACAGAGGTAAAAGAAATTCTTTTACCCCAAAAATGTAAAAGTTGTAAATATTCAAATATTTGCCATGCCTGTGCTGCAATGAGTTATACTGAAACAGGACATTGTGAACAAGTTCCTGAATATGTATGTCAGATGAGTAAAAATATTTATGATTTGACAAAGAAGGAGTAGGACAAATAATATGCAAATAAAGAAAGAAATGATACTTCGTGAAATTGCAGGGGAGAATATTCTTGTTCCTAGCGCAGATACTGTTCTTGACCTTAACGGACTTTTTGTTGTGACAGAAACAGGCGCTTTTATATGGAAACTTATTCCTAAGGTTGAGTCTGAAATAGAGATTCTTGATAATATGCTTGAAGAATATGAAATCGATAAAGAAACTGCACAGAAAGATATTTCAGATTTTCTTGAAAGATTGAGATGCTTTGGAATAATTGATTAATTAGATTTATTAAAAATATATGCACATATATTCTATTGATTGTTTTCAGTAAATTTTTGTTGTTTGTA
>JAZNTF010000223.1:0-15589 GCA_045591625.1 Candidatus Fimenecus sp. | reverse complement strand
TCATTTTATTTTAACATATTTTATGCCTGTTTTCAACCATTTAGTTAGTGAAACAACAAGTAAAAAAACAACAGTTTTCCGCCCTTTTGCTCATAAAATTCAAATTATAATTTGTCGAGATAATTATAAGTGCAAAATGTTAGGTCTGCGACGCTGATTATAAATGTTAACCAATATGATTGTAAATGTAGGGGCAGGTAAATCTCACCTACCGGTTCGGTCGGTGCTTCTGCTTCGCAGGGGTGTCCACAGGTCACCCGCACCCGTGCCTGCCCGATAGTTTATATGTTATTTGCGGTCGGGCACAGAGACCCGACCCTACAAGGTTTCTGGAACATATCAAGTATCCCGACAAACTCCGATTTATATATTAAAATCCGTCAGTTTTTCATTATAAAAACCTTGAAAAATCAAGGAATAAATGGTATAATGTAAAATTAGTAAAATGCGAGAAATTTTGATTTTGAAAGGGGGCAGGACGAATGAGCAGAAAAAAATGGCTTATAGCACCGATTGACAAAGAATTGGCAGCGGATGTGGCAGAAAATCATAGTCTTGACCCTTTTACTGCCCTTATATTAGTATCCCGCGGAATTACGGAATATGAGGATGTGGAAGAATTTTTTGACAGTGACTTCAGCTTTTGTGACCCGTATCTTATTGCCGATATGGAAAATGCCGTTTTAAGAATCGAAAAAGCACTGGAAAATCACGAAAAAATCTGTGTTTTCGGTGACTATGATGCGGATGGTGTTACTGCAACAGCACTTATGTATTCATACCTTTCTTCAAGAAATGCAGATGTGATGTACTATATCCCTGACCGAATAAGCGAGGGCTACGGAATGAATAAGGATGCCATCACTCATCTCCACGAAAAGGGCGTTAAGTTAATAGTTACTGTGGATAACGGTATTTCCGCAGTTGAAGAAATTGCCTATGCCAACAGCCTTGGTATGGATACAGTTGTAACGGACCACCATCAGGTTGGTGAAACTCTACCTGACGCAGTTGCAGTTATTGACCCTCACAGAGAGGATTGTAACCTCCATTTCAAGGATTGGGCAGGTGTGGGTGTTGCCTTTAAGGTTGTTTGTGCACTTCAGAAGGGTGATTATTCGGAAATACTTGCCAGATATGCAGATATTATCGCAGTGGGCACTATTGCCGATGTGGTGAATTTAAAGGACGAAAACCGTGCAATTGTAAAATATGGTGTTGCAAAGATTAATTCAAATCCTTGTAGCGGAATAAATGCACTCCGACAGATAGCAGGAGTAAGTGACAGACAACTGAATGCAGTTGGCGTTACCTTCTCATTGGCACCTCGTATCAATGCGGCAGGCAGAATTGAATCTGCCACAACTGCTCTGGAGCTTATTTTGGCAGACGACCTTCTTAAGGCTTTGGAAATCGGTGAAAAGGTTGATATGTGCAACCGTCAGCGCCACGAATTTGAGAGTAAGATTATGGAATCTGCCATAGCTCATATTGAAAGCAATAATATGCTTCAGTATTCCCGAGTGATTGTTGTCTGCGGTGAAGGTTGGCACCATGGCGTTATCGGAATTGTTGCTGCAAGAATTACAGAAAAATACGGAAAGCCGACTATTGTAATTGCCTTTGACGGTGATGAAGGTACGGGCTCTGCAAGAAGCATTGAGGGCTTTTCTGTTTATGATGCAATTAAATCCTGCGAGGATTTGCTCACTCATTTCGGAGGTCATACTCTGGCTGCCGGATTGGGAATAAAACGAGAAAATGCCGGTGAATTCTTCCTTCGTATAAATGAATATGCAAAAAATCTGCCTGATGCAGTACCTCAGCTGATGCTTGATTGTAAGCTTAATCCCGCATATATCGATGCTTCATTAGTTGAGTCCCTTGAAAATCTTGAGCCATTTGGTGCGGGTAATCCTCAACCACTTTTCGGTATTTTCGGTGTTACGGTTGAGTCAATACGACCGGTTGGTGAGGGTAAGCACTTAAGACTTTCATTCAGAAAGGGTAACACTCAGTTTGTTGCTATGAAATTTTCCACAACAATTGTTGACTTTCCTTATACCGAGGGTGATGTGGTTGATATTGCTGTGAGAATTGATAAAAACGAGTACAGAGGTGAAGTAAAAGCATCTGTACAGATAAAGGAAATGCGTTTTTCCAGCATTGACGAGGAAAAGCTTTTCAAATCAAAGGCATTGTATGAGCAATTCAAACGACGTGAGGAATTGAACTCTCAACAGGCAAGATTCCTTACTCCTTCCCGTGAGTTTTTATTGGCAGTTTATAATCTTCTTAAGCAATACAAGCGTTGGTATTATGATGTTGAGGCGTTGTCCTACAGAGCAAATTGCCCTGTTGAAAGATATTGCACAATGTTGGTGGCAATTGATGTGCTCAAGGAATTAGGTTTTGTAAAATCAGAAAACGGACAGTTGGTTTTTGTGGGTGAGGATAAAAAAGCAGATTTATCCAAGTCAAAAATACTTAAAGAATTAAATGAAATGAAGGGCGGTGAATAATAATGGCAGAGGTTGTTAATGTAAATGTTGATGTAAATGAGCTTTATGGAAATCTTCGTAACAGAATAAAAGCAATTCATAATGAGGAAGAGCTTAAGGTTATTGACAAGGCTTTTGCAATTGCAAATGAATACCACGGTGACCAGAAGCGTAAATCAGGTGAGCCATATATTATTCATCCCATTGCAGTTTGTGACATACTCATCGACCTTGGTATGGACTGGCAATCTCTTGTGTCAGCACTTCTTCATGATGTTGTTGAGGATACGCCTTATACAATTGAACAGTTACAAGAGGATTTCGGTGAAGAGGTAGCGGTTTTAGTAGACGGTGTTACAAAGCTCGGTCAGGTTCAGATTAACTCAAGTGAAGCAAAGGAAGAGGCACAGGCGGAAAATATCCGTAAAATGCTTCTTGCTATGTCAAAGGATATTCGTGTTATTATCGTTAAACTTGCTGACCGTGTGCATAATATGAGAACATTACAGTTTATGCCACCACAAAAGCAGAGGGATAAGGCTCTCGAAACACTTGAGATTTTTGCGCCTATTTCCCATCGTCTCGGTATCCGTTCCGTAAAGGAAGAGCTGGAGGACAGAGCAATCCGTTTCCTTGACCCTGTGGCTTATGAGGGAATTGAGGAAAATCTTAAAAAATCCAACGATTCAGGTAATGATTTCCTTGAAAGCATTAAGGAAAAAATCGGAACAAGAGTAAGACAGACTGTGCCTCAGGCTCAAATCAGCGGACGAATCAAATCCGTTCACGGTATTTACCGTAAAATGTATATGCAGGGCAAACAGTTTGACGAGATTTACGACATTTATGCTGTCCGTATTATTGTTGACAGTGTAATTGACTGTTATAACTGTCTTGGTATTATTCACGATATGTACAATCCTTTGCCGGGTCGTTTTAAGGATTATATTTCAACACCAAAACCAAATATGTATCAGTCACTTCATACCACATTGATTGGTAAAGAGGGAACACCTTTCGAAGTGCAGATAAGAACATGGGAAATGCACCGTACAGCCGAATTCGGTATCGCAGCCCATTGGAAATACAAGCTTGGTGTTTCAGGCGGAAAACAGAGCTTTGACCAGCGTCTTCAATGGATTCGTGAAATGCTCGAAACTCAGCAGGAAGCAGGTGACGCAAGAGAGCTCGTTTCCACAATCAAAACAGACCTTATTACTGACGAGGTATTTGTATATACACCAAAGGGTGATGTTATCAATGTGCCTGTGGGCTCAACTGTAATTGACTTTGCTTATGCTATTCATTCCGCCGTGGGTAACAAAATGACGGGAGCAAAGGTTGACGGACGAATTGTGCCAATTGATTATGTAATCAAAACAGGTGAAATCGTCGAAATTCTTACATCCTCGCAGCAGGGTAAAGGACCAAGTCGTGACTGGCTCAATATTGTAAAAACAAGTCAGGCAAAGAGTAAAATCCGTTCCTGGTTCAAAAAGGAAAAACGAGAAGAAAATATTATTGAGGGTAAGGCTGAAATTGAACGTGAGTTCAGACGAAATTACATCCGTCTTTCCGACGAAGATTATCAGAAGTTTATTAAAAGACTTGCAGAGCGTCAACGAATGGAAAATATTGACGATTTCTATGCTGCAATCGGCTATGGCGGACTTTCCGTTAACCGAATGATGCCTTATATCAAAGAGGAATATCAGAAAAATTACGATAAAAGTCGTCAGGAAATCAAGGTTGTTACAGTCAAGGATAATTCAAAGAAGAATAAAGACGGAGTCACCGTTGAGGGAATTGATAACTGTCTTATCAAGTTCTCCCAGTGCTGTAATCCGCTTCCGGGTGACAATATTATCGGCTTTATAACCCGTGGCCATGGTGTTTCAATTCACAAAAGAGATTGTACAAATGTGCCGAAGGATGTGGCTAATTGTGCCGAACCTGCAAGATGGGTTAATGCATATTGGAATCAGAATGTCCGTGAGGAATACAAGGCAACACTTCAGCTTACCTGTCTTTCTCGTGTGGGTCTTATGGCAGAGGTTGCAATACAGGTTGCCAATATGCGTGTTAATATCACAAGCATCAGCACTCACGATATGAAGGACGGCAGAACAATTGTTGAGCTTACGGTTAATGTGAGTGGTCTTGACCATCTTAAAAACCTTATTAGCCGAATTGAAAAGATTGACGGTATATTACAGGTTGAGAGATAATAGTTTGGTTAAAATTCCCCACAGCACATTTTTTGTTCGGGGCAGTATCTTCATACGGCACCACTCACTTCAAAATGCACTGTGAAAAATTTTTCCTCAAACTTAAGGATTTGTAATTGACAATCCCAATGACGAATAGTTAAATTAACTAATTAAAAGGATATACAATATGAAAGCAGTAATTCAAAGAGTATCAAATGCAAGTGTCACTGTGGAGGGTGAGCTTGTTTCAAAGATAGGAAAAGGTTATCTCATTCTGCTTGGTGTTATGGATGACGATACCGAAGCGGATGCCGAAGTTCTTGCTCGTAAAACATCGACTCTTCGTATTTTCGAGGATGATGAGGGCAAAATGAACCTTGATATACAGAATGTGGATGGTGAAATTCTCGCAGTTTCACAGTTCACTCTTTGTGCAGATGTGAAGAAGGGTAACAGACCTTCCTTCTGTCATTCTGCACATCCTGACAGAGCTGATGAGCTGTACGAATATTTTTGCAATCAGCTTCTTGCAAACGGTGTGAAAAATGTAGAAAAAGGTGTTTTTGGTGCGGATATGAAGGTTGAGCTTCTCAATGACGGACCGGTTACAATCCTTTATGATTCAGAGATTTGGAGAAAAAAGATATGATAACAGTAGAAAAGCATTTAGCAATAATGAAGGACGGATTTACAACAAACACATATATCGTAACTGATGAGGAATCGGGTGAAACTGCCGTTGTTGACCCGTCACTTCCCGAAGAAAGCTTAATGGAAAAGCTTAACGGTAAAAATGTAAAATATGTTCTTCTCACTCACGGTCATTTTGACCATACATGTGGTGCAAAAATGATTAAGGACGCTATGGGTGCAAAGGTTGTTATTCATGGTGAGGACGAAGAAATGCTCCACGATATTGAAAAAAATGAATTTGAAATTAACTGTCAGGGATATCCTTTCCCTGAGGTGGATGCGGATATCCTTACAGAAGACGGAGCAGAATTGATGCTCGGTAACACAAAAATAACAGTTATGCACACACCCGGTCACTCAAAGGGTGGTGTCTGCTATCTTTTCAAGGAAGATTCAGTTATGTTTTCAGGTGATACACTTTTCCGTCTTACAGCAGGACGAACAGACCTTTACGGCGGTAATGGTCGTCAGGAGCTTCGTTCACTTGCAAAAATTGGTGAATTAGAAGGGGATTACAAGGTTTATCCGGGTCACGAGGGAGATACTACTCTCAATTATGAACGCGAAAACAATCGTTATATGAGAACTCGTTTCAGAAGAAAATGATAAAACTACTTGTAATAAACCATAAATTCCATTACGAAATGGAAAAGCTTGTGAGAATTTTTATGCCTGATGTTAAAATTCAGGTGGTCTATGAAGAATGTGATGATTTTCACATTTGTACATCTGTAGCAGACGAAATCAAGGTCATTATTAATTTTGATGATTTCAAAAAAACTCTCACAGCGCCACTTTGTGATGATAATGAGATGCAGATGGGCAGAATGGTGTATTCACTTATGGGTGAATTCACAGGATTTTACCCTAAATGGGGAGTCCTTACGGGTGTTCGTCCGTCAAAGCTTCTTATAAATACAGAAAAACAGCTGGGCAGAGAAAAAACAGAAGAGTATTTTAAGAAAGACTTGCTTGTAACAGATGAAAAATTCCGACTTGCAAGAGAGGTTGCTGATTGGGAAGAAAAAATCATCAGTACAAGTGGTGAAAAATCATTCAGCCTTTATATTTCAATTCCATTCTGTCCTTCAAGATGCAGTTATTGCTCGTTCGTATCTCATTCCGTTGAGAATGATAAGGCACGAAACCTTTTGCCACAGTATGTGGAATTGTTAAGTGAAGAATTGAGAATAACAGGTGAAACAGCCGAAAAAATCGGTGTAAAGCTTGAAAGCATCTATATTGGTGGCGGTACACCTACCACTCTTTCAGCAGAACAGCTTGAAAAAGTAATAAATGCAGTTAAAAACAATTTCGATTTGAATTCTTGTCGCGAATTTACAGTTGAAGCAGGTCGTCCCGATACAATTACAGAAGAAAAACTCTGTGTGCTTAAAAACAGTCCTGTTGACAGAATAAGCATAAATCCCCAGACCTTCAATGATTCTGTTTTGCAGACAGTGGGCAGACGACATAGCGCAGAGGATACAGTGAAAATTTTTGAACTTGCAAGAAAAATCGGATTTGATAATATAAATATGGACTTGATTGCAGGACTTCCCACGGATACTGTTGAGGGATTTCGTCATTCTCTTGATAGTGCAATGGAGCTTGACCCTGAGAATATAACTGTCCATACTCTTGCGGTGAAACGCTCGTCATCAATCGGACAGAATTCTCCGAAAATCGCGGTCCTGAATGCAAATACAGCCTCACAGATGCTTTCTTATACTTACGAAAATTTATACGAGAAGTATCATCCCTATTATATGTATCGTCAGTCAAAATCTGCAGGTGCACTTGAAAATGTGGGTTGGGCTAAGGAAAAAAGAGAATGCATCTACAACATTTTTATGATGGAGGAATGTCATACAATTCTCTCCTGTGGCGGTGGAGCTGTAACGAAGCTTAAAGCTCCAAAGGGTAACGAGATTGAGCGTATTTTCAATTTTAAATATCCGTTTGAGTATATTTCAGGTTTCAGTCAGCTAATTGAAAGAAAGAAAAGAATAACCGAATTTTATGATACATACAAATAATTGAATAATTTGGTGAGGTATTGTAAATGGAAAAAATAAATAATAAGCTTGAATATATCAACGAAAGAGCCGTCGCAGACCCCATAGGCTTTATTGCGGAGTGCGAAAAAAGATATCAAAATATAATCGACAGCATCGTTGACAGGATTATCACCGAGGAGGGCAGAGAGATTGTAATGCTCGCAGGTCCTTCTTCAGCAGGAAAAACCACAACTGCAAGAAAAATCAAAGAGGGACTTTCCCGAAAAGGTGTTAAAACCTATGTTTTAAGCCTTGATGATTTTTATCTTAATCGTGAGGATATTCCTTATCTTCCCGATGGTACTCAGGATTACGAAACTGTTTATGCCCTTGATTTGGAGTGCCTTGAAAAGGACTTGAATTTACTTCTTCAGGGTGAAACTGTTAAAGCCCCAATCTTCGATTTTACAACGGGAAGACGAAGTGATACTGAGTTTAATGAAATTACCTTAGGTGACGAGGATGTTGTAATTATTGAGGGACTCCACGCCCTGAATCCTGTTATTACGGAAAAGGTCAAGGGTAAGCTTTTGAAGGTTTATATAAATGTGTCTTCAAGAATTTACGACGAGAATGGTGATATTCTTTTAAATAAGAGAAATATGCGTTTTATACGCAGAATGATTCGTGACTATAAATTCCGTGCAAGTACAGTGGAAAACACATACAAGCTCTGGAGAAATGTTACGGCAGGTGAGGATAAATATCTTTTCCCATTCCGTGACAAAGCAGATATTAAGGCGAATACAATCCATCTTTATGAATCCTGTGTTCTGAAGCATCAGGCATTGTCACTTCTGAAAAATTGTGAAGTGACGGATGAATTTCGTGAAGATGTGAACAAGCTTTGCAAAGCATTGGAAAAATTTAATGATATAGATGAAAATAATGTACCTCGTGATTCGTTGCTTCGCGAATTTTTAGGTGCATAATCCCTCAGAAGGAGTGATAAAATTGGCAGAAAAACAAAGAAAAAACCAAACACTATTGAATGGTGCTTTGGTTCTGAGTCTGGCAACAATTATTGTTAAGGTAATCGGTGTTGTCTATAAAATCCCTCTTTCCAATATGATAGGAACTGTCGGCAGAGGATTTTTTGACTCAGCCTACAACCTTTATGTCCCGATTTATACAATTTCCATGGCGGGACTTCCCGTTGCAATTTCAAATATGGTTTCAAAAGCCGTTGCAAAAGGATTGTATCGTGATGTAAAAATCATCTATAAGGTTGCAAAACGATTATTCCTTACAGTTGGTATATTGGGAACTGCGGCAATGCTTATTCTCGCTTTCCCTTATGCTCTTTCTGCAAAGAATATGGATGTGCTTCCTGCAGTTTTCGTAATCACTCCGTCCATCTTCTTCTGTTGCTTTATGTCAAGCTATCGCGGATATTACAACGGACTTTCAAATATGACACCGACAGCTATTTCTCAGGTTTTTGAGGCAGCGGGTAAATTGATTTTCGGACTTGTGTGTGCAAAAGCGGTTATAAGCTATGGCTATTCAAGATTTGAGCAAGGACTTACAGTTTTTGGTCAGACTGTTGCAAATGAGAGTGAAGCACTCAGTGCGATTTATCCTTATGCTGCTGCAGGTGCTGCCGCAGGTGTTACAATAGGTACTGTAATCGGTCTTGTTTACCTTATTATTCTTCATAAGGTGAAGGGTGACGGAATTACAAAGGCAGAGCTCACTGCTGCTCCAAAGCCGGAAAATGCAAAGGGTGTTGCAGGTAAGCTTTTGAAATTTGCAATCCCTGTTGCAATCAGCTCATTGGTATTCAGCGTTACAAATCTTATTGACTCAATTACAATCCAGAATCGTCTTGAGCATATGATTCTCAACAATATGGATTATATAAGAAATCTTTATAGCACAGAGCTTATAGGAATTCTTGATTCTGACGTTAAGAATTTCCTTTACGGTGCATATTCATTGTCAACAGACTTTAGAAATCTTATTCCGTCTCTTACAATGACACTTGGTATCAGTGCAATTCCTACTCTTTCTGCAGCCTGGGCAATCAAGGACAAGAAAAATGTCAGAGTTGCAATTGAATCAGTTATGAGAATCACAATGCTTGTTGCAATGCCTTGCGGTATTGGTATGGGTGTGTTGGCTCAACCGATTCTCGCAACATTCTACGGTAGCGGTGAAGCTGCAAGTGGTGTTTCAATTGCCGCACCTGTACTTACTGCTTATGGTTTTACAATTTTCCTCATTGCACTTTCACAGCCTATGACAAATATGCTTCAGGCACTTGAAAAAACAAAGGTTCCGCTTGTTTCATTGTCAGCAGGTGCAATTGTAAAGCTTATTGCAAACTTCATTTTCGTTTCAATCCCAAGCCTTAATGTAAATGGTGCAGTTATCGGTACAGTGCTTTGTTATGTTGTTATCGGTACTATCAACTTTGTTGCATTGATTAAGGTGACAAAGGTAAAAATTGATGTGTTATCTGTTTTTGTAAAGCCTATTATAGGTGGTGTTTTCTGTGGCGTAGGCGCTTATATGACCTATGGCTTGTGCAACAGATTCATTCCTGAATTCTCACTTAAGGGTATTCTTTGCCTTGGAATGGGTATCGGTTGTGGTGGTCTTGTGTACTTAATTTCCATACTTTTGGTCAAGGGAATAGCAAAAGACGACGTAATTATGCTTCCAAAGGGAGAAAAAATTGCAAAAATACTTGCAAAATTTGGATTTATAGAGTAAAATAAGAGGGAACATTATGATTGATAACTTTCAGTTTAAAGAAAACTATGATGTAAATGACCTTGTTGACATTGTTGAAATTCTTCGTTCTCCCGGGGGTTGCCCTTGGGATATGGAACAGAACCACAAGTCAATTCGTCGTGATTTTCTCGAAGAAACCTATGAGGTAATCGAGGCAATCAATAAGGATGATAAGGATTTGCTTTTGGAAGAACTTGGCGATGTTTTGCTTCAGGTTGTTTTCCATACACAAATTGAAAGGGAAAAGGGTACTTTCCAGCTTTCAGATGTTGCTGACGGAATCTGCAAAAAGATGATTGAGCGTCATCCTCATGTTTTCGGTGATGTTAATGCCGAAACCAGTGAACAGGTGCTTGAGAATTGGGACGTTATTAAAAAGCGTACAAAACAGCAGAAAAGTCAGACGGATTCAATGAATTCCATTCCTCGTGAATTTCCGGCTCTTATGCGTGCCGATAAGGTTCAGAAAAAAGCCTCAAAGGTTGGCTTTGACTGGGACTGTGTTGACGGTGCTTTCGATAAGGTCAGTGAGGAGCTTCTTGAGTTGAAACAGGCTTATAAGGAAGGTAATCAGGAAAATATTCACGAAGAGCTCGGTGATTTGCTTTTCTCCGTTGTCAATGTTTCAAGATTTGTGAAGGTTGACAGTGAAGAGGCTCTTACAAATTCAACGGACAAGTTCATCAACCGCTTCAGTAAGGTTGAAAAAATGGCTGAGGAACAGGGTCTCGATATGAAAAATACTGACTTGGACACTTTGGACAAGTTATGGGATTTGGCTAAAAAGGACTAAGGTTCTTTTTAAAATAAAAAAGATAAAAATTTTTTGGAGGAATACACAATGAACAAGACAGAACTCGTAGCAGCAGTAGCAGCTAAAGCAGGTATCTCAAAGAAGGATGCTGACGCAGCAGTAGCAGCAGTTTTCGCATCAGTTACAGACGCACTTGCAAACGGCGATAAGGTTCAGCTTATCGGTTTCGGTACATTCGAAGTACGTGCAAGAGCAGAAAAGACAGCTCGTAATCCTAAGACTGGCGAAACAATGACAGTTCCTGCAACAAAGGTTCCTGCATTCAAAGCAGGCGCAGCACTCAAAGCAGCTGTTAAATAATTAAACTTTCGCAAAAAAAAGGGGGAGTCAATTGACTCCCTTGTTTTTTATCCTTGGTGGAGGAAATCCCTATGAGATTAGACAAATATTTAAAAGTATCAAGAATAATTAAAAGACGAACTGTTGCCAACGAGGTATGCGATGCAGGTCATGTTGTTGTCAGTGGCAGAGTAGTAAAAGCCTCTTACGATGTAAAAGAAGGGGATGTCCTCGAAATTCAGTTCGGTGAAAAAATCACAAAGTACAAGGTTATCACGGTAACAGAATATGCAACAAAGCAAACAGCAGGTGACATGTACGAGGTAATCAAATGATTTATAATCGGATTTATTATATTATTGCAGCGGTAGTATGCTTCTTTACTTCATTATTCGGTGGTCCGAAGGATGCGAAACAAATTGAAGCAAAGCAGTACGAAATTTATGAAGGGGGAAGCTGTCAGTTGGAAAACGGAAGAATTGCAATTCATGACCCTTCAATTATGGAGCTTGATAATGGGGAATATTACATTTTCGGCACTCATTGTACTGCTGCCAAAAGCAGTGATTTGATTAATTGGACAAGTATTGCTTCAGGTACGGGAGATTTAAACAGATTGCTGGTGCCTGAGGGAAAAACACTCCGTGAGGTTTTTGCTGAACCGTTAAGCTGGACCGATGCATATCAGACAGTTAATAAATATCCTGAAAACGAATGGCAGACAAATATCTGGGCAGCAGATGTTATATACAACCCTGAAATGGATAAATATTGCTATTACGCAAGTTGCTCTGTGTGGGGAACACCTGCTTCAGTAATATGGATGGCTACATCGGATAATATTGAAGGTCCTTATGAATATGAAGATACTGTTGTGTATTCAGGCTTCAATAACAAAAATGTAAAGAATGAGTATATCCGCGAAAATTCGTTGCACTTCAGTTTTACCAATATTGATAAGCTCTTGAAAAACGGAACATTCAGGGTTGATGATGTGGTTAATGCTCCTTGGTTTGATGCAGAGGGAAATTATGACCATACGATTTATCCGAATTGCATTGACCCCGCATTGTTTTATGACAAGGACGGTAATCTCTGGATGACCTATGGTTCATTTTTTGGTGGTACATATATAATGCCAATCAATGAGAAAACAGGTATGCCTGACTACAAATATATGAAAGGGCACGCTGACTACGATATGTATTTCGGTAAAAAGCTCTTTAATCCGAATCATTATAATGATTTGTCAGGAGAAGGTCCGTATATCATCTATGACGAAATCAGTGATTACTACTATATGTTTGTAACTTATAAAGGTCTTAATGCTTTGGGTGGATACAACATCCGTCAATTCCGCAGCAAGACCGTTGACGGACTCTATTATGATTCAATTGGTAATACTGCTCTTGATTGGGCAGATTCAGGAATAAAGCTTTTTGGTAATTATCAGTTCAGCTCTAATGATGTTGCCTATTTGTCAGGTGGACATTGCTCTGCTGTTACCACATCCGACGGTAAGATTCTTCTTGCATATCATACACGCTTCAACAACGGTACTGATGGGTTCGAAACACGAATTCGTCAGCTTGTAAGAACACGGAACGGATGGCTTACTGCGTTACCTTTTGAGTATATTGATGATGCAGCTGAAGATGTAGCATTTACAAAGGAAATTGTAAGCGGTGAATATGAATTTGTTGCTCATGGGAATATCAGCAACACATGTGATACCTGGGCAGAGGTTGACAATATAATTGCACCGACACAAACAATCACATTAAACAGTGACGGAACAATTTCAGCACTCAGAGTTTACGAAAGCATAAGGAATAACACAAAAGCCTCTTATAAAGACGGTAATGGTATATGGAAGCTCATTGACGGGACACCTTATATTCAGATTACAGTTGACGATGTTGTTTATGAAGGCGTTCTGAGTATTCAAAAGGATGAAAGCCGTGACCATAAGGAAAGAATAGTCTTTTCTTTAATCGGAAATAACAACGAAGCCGTCTGGGGTGTAAAGAAATAATAAAAGGGATGCTAAGGCATCCCTTTTCTATTTTGTTCCTGTTGAGCCGAAGCCACCTGCACCTCTGTCTGTTTCATCAAGGTCATCCACCTCAACTATTTCAGGCAATTCCACAGGCTGAATTACCATCTGTGCAATTCTCTCAAATGGCTCGATTGTGTATTCAGGGTCAGTCTGCTTGATAACACCAACACAGATTTCACCACGATAATCGCTGTCAATAACACCAACAGAATTGAGAAGTCCGATTCCGTGCTTTATGGCAAGTCCGCTTCTGGCATACACAAAAGCAGCATAATGAGGGTCATCGAGTCCGATTGCAATCCCTGTGGGAATAACAGCCTTATCACCCTTTTTAAGAGTTATGGGCTTATCGATACAAGCATAAAGGTCCATTCCTGCACTACCCACAGTACCTCTTGTAGGTATTTTTGCATTCTCACGCACCTTTTTAATCTTTAAAATATCCATTATTCAACACCTCTGTATAAAAGTCCTCTTGTGAATTCACCAAGGGGCTTTTCTTCGTTATAATATGCATTCATCACTTTTTCAGCTTCTTCTCTTGTTTCAGTAGTGAAATTGAAAAAGAAAATGTCGCATTCAGGGATTTCACCCAATCTGTCAGCCATATAAATCGGTCGTGAATTAAGAATTTCAGAGTATCCCATATGACATCTTACAGGGAATCTGATTCCTTTTCTGTCGGTGATTTCACTCTGTCGTCCGCATTCCTTACAGCTCTTTCCGTTTTTAACAGGACAGTTTCGGGTAAGCATAAGTGGAATTTTGCCATAAATTGTAATTCCCTTCCCGACAGGTGCAGAAATTTTTCTGAAATTCTCAACTGTACATTCGTTAGAAACAATGACCTCACTGATTTTCAAAGCCTTTGCCATATCCATTGAAAGAGAATTGAAAATATTGAGTGAAGGTGAGCCCACAATCTTTTTGTTGAATTTTTTAGCAACAGCAACAGCGTCAAGAGTATGACAAAGACAGTATTCGGCAGAAGATTTTCCGAGCATTTCTTCAACCTTTTTACTGTTACCGAACATTCCGTGGGGAATTTCAACTCCCATACCATCTTTTTCTGTGCCTAAAGGTACAAAAATCAAATCAGCATCAATATTTTCAGGAATCTGATTAATATTATCAAATCGACAATAATATTTTCGTTCGTTTCGTGAAATTATATTTGTAGGAAGCGGAGCAGGACAGATTTTTCGTTCTCTGTTACCGATAATTGCTTTTGTAAGCAAATCAAGAGTATTTCTTCGCATCTGATTAAGTGCAGAAACAGGAAGTGAATAGTCAATTTCACCTTTGATTTCAACACCTTCTGCATTAAACTGTGTGCCACCGCATTTTTTGAGAGCATCAATAATTCTCTCTTCTGCAATCGGTCTGTTAATAGGTGCTTCGCAAAGCATATCACTTTCTGCTGTGACAATATAATTTTCACATATTGCAGTAAGCCTTGCCTTTTCACCGATTTTACCGCTGAATGTGAATTTCACATCGAATCGTGGTTGCTCCTTTTCGTAAATGGAAGCGTATTTATTGAAAAGTTCTTTTGTAGCTGACTGCACATTTTCCTTTTCGCGGTAACCGAACATATCTCTGCCGAGCTCATTTTCATAATATCCGTCAGTAAAGCCTGAACGGGAGAATAAATCAGCCAAATCTTTTCTTACAAGGGATGTGTATGTATTATCAAGTGATTTTTTACAGGCAGAAACAACAGCACTTACATATTCAGGTCGTTTCATTCTGCCTTCAATTTTAAATGAACAAACACCCATACGGTAGAGCTCAGGAATATGCTCAATAAGGGACAAATCCTTAAGACTTAAATCGTGACCTGTACCTTTTGCTACCTTAAAAGGCAGACGACAAGGCTGAGCACAAAGACCGCGGTTACCACTTCGTGAACCCAAAACAGCGCTCATAAGGCATTGGCCCGAAACGCACATACAAAGTGCACCGTGGACAAACACCTCAATCTCAATCGGCGAATTTTTAACTATATACTCAATTTCATCGAGCGATAATTCTCTTGCGAGCACCGCCCTCGTAAAACCCATTTCAGCAAGCTGTTTTACACCTGCAAGGGTATGCACCGACATCTGGGTAGATGCGTGAAGCGGCATATCGGGACAGCAAGCTTTTACGATTTCATAAACCGCAAGGTCTTGTATAATGAGCGCATCCACTCCTGCCATACAAGCCTTTTTCAAAGCGGTTTTAAGCTCGTC
>JAZNTF010000222.1:0-3367 GCA_045591625.1 Candidatus Fimenecus sp. | reverse complement strand
CTTCTACCCATTCTCCTGTAAGATTTTTTTACAGATGCAAACAACTTGAAAGAAATAAGCTGTTTTTCAAGGTCATTTACAGTTTCAACTATGTATTTTGCCCCTGCTTCTTCAATAACTTCACGGTCACGGAATCCCCATAATACTCCTATTGACGGAATCCCTGCATTTTCAGCTGTGAGGATATCCGTATCGGCATCACCAACAAAAATTGTATTTTCAATCTTGCTTCCCAAAACATCAATAGCATAAAATGTACCATCCGGTGCAGGCTTATTCGGTCTGTCATCAACGCTGCCTACAACCAAATCAATCTGAGGGAATAATCTGCTGCATAATTCCTGAGCTGCATAATCAACCTTATTTGTTACAATGGCAGTTTTAAAACCTGCATTCTTTATATTTGTAAGCATTTCATTTATGCCTTCATAAGGTGCGGTTTTATCCTCCATATGAACTTTATAATAATCATTAAAATCCTTAAAGCAAACATCAAAAGTTTCTGTACCTACAACGTTTGCCGGTACTGCTCTTTCTACCAAAAGACGAATTCCGTTACCCACAAAGGAACGGATTTCACTCAGATTTCTTAATGGAAAGCCCTGTCGGCCGAGTGCATAATTAACACTATCCATAAGGTCCTCAAGAGTATTTAAAAGTGTTCCGTCCAAATCAAAAATTATTGTATCAATCATATTTTATCCCTCTTTATAAAAATTATATATCTTTTCGGCAAGTTTTCTGTTAATTCCTTTAACCTTTTCCAGGTCATCAACAGTTGCTGATTTTATATTTTTTGTACTTTTAAATGTCTTAAGAAGTTCTTTTGCCTTTTGCTCACCTATTCCGTCAATTTTTGTAAGAGAAAGCTCAAGACCTCGTTTTGTATGCTTTTTATGATGGAAACTGACAGAAAAACGATGAACCTCTTCCTGAATTTCAGAAACAAGAGTGAATGCACTCCTGAGTGAATTAATGGCAATTTCACCACCATCACCTGTAATTGCTCTCGTTTTATGCTTTGAGTCCTTGACCATACCGAACAATGGTATACGGAGATTTTTCTCAGCAAGTACTTCTTTGACAACACTCACCTGACCCTTGCCACCATCAAGAAGAATCAAATCAGGTAATTTCCCAAAGCCCTCGTCCGCATTCTGACCCTTATGTTTTTCGTACTCATCAAATCTTCGTGACAAAACTTCTCGCATTGAGCCGTAATCGTCTTGTCCGGCAAATGACTTTATATTAAATGTACGGTATGCTCTTTTCAGGGGTTTTCCGTTTTTAAAAACAACCATACCTGCAACATTGTCTTCACCGCCGGTGTGAGAAATATCATAGGATTCAATATATTCCGGAGTTTTTATAAGTCCCAAAAGATTTTTGAGTTCTTCTAAAGACTTGATTTCAGTAGATTGCTTACCTTTTTTCTGTGCAAGTTTTTCATAGGCATTTTCGCGACACATATTTTCAAGCTTAAGTCCCTCACCTCTTTGCGGAACTGTAACTGTACACTTTTTACCGCGGACCTTTGTCAGATGCTCCTCCAACAAATCCATATCGTCAAAGATTTCGTCACAAATTACCTTTTGCGGAACTGAACGATTCATTCCGTAATACTGAATCAGGAAATTACATCGTATATTTTCCACAACCTTTTCCGAATCAAAAAAGAAATATTCACTGTCGCAAAGTCGTCCCTTATCAAAACGCAAAACAGTTATGCAGATATCATTTTCGTCGGATACAAATGCAAATACATCCTTTGAAGCATTGGTTTCCGTAACAACCTTTTGCTTTGCTTTCATATTTTCAATAGCACGAATCCGGTCGCGGTATTTTCCTGCGTTTTCAAAATCAAGATTTTCCGCACAGGTATTCATTTTTTCCTTCAATTCTTTTATGATTTTAGTTATATCACCATTGAGAAAATCAAGAGCATCATTTACAGCTTCATCATATTCTTTTTTTGAGATTTTTCCTGTGCAAACACCCATACAACGATTTATATGGAAATTAAGACATGGTCTGCCTTTTTTGAAATCTCTTGGAAAAGACTTATTGCATTGTGGTAATCTGAAAATTTTGTTTGCCTCATCAACAGATTGCTTGACTGAATATGAGCTTGTAAAAGGACCGATATACTCTGCAGTTTCGTCATCCTTTTGCAAAACAGCAGAAATTCTGCGATATGGCTCATCAGTAATTTTTATGTAGCTGTAGCCCTTATCGTCCTTTAAAAGAATATTATATTTAGGTTGGTTCTGTTTAATAAGACTGGCCTCAAGAACAAGTGCTTCAAATTCGGAGTCGGTGAGAATGTAGTCAAAATCATCTACATTTTCCACCATCTTACGCACCTTAACGGAATGCTTATTCTGTGAACCGAAATACTGACTCACACGATTCTTCAGTTTTTTTGCTTTGCCGATATAGATGATTTTACCCTGTTTGTTTTTCATTATATAAACACCGGGAGTTACAGGCAATTTCATCGATTTTTCTCGAAGAACTGACATTTTTTCGTTCACAGAGTTCACTCCTTTCCAACCTGATATTTAATATAATTCCATTATATCATAAAACAACAAAAAAATAAAGCACACCACGAAATGTGATGTGCTAAATTTCCTTTAATTATTCTGCAAAACCTGATTCAACAAGTTTAACGAGCTCTTCAACTGCCTGTTCTTCGTCAGAACCACCCGCATGAATACGAATTGTTGTTCCGCCCATAATTCCAAGAGAAAGAACACCAAGAAGACTCTTAGCATTTACACGTCTGTCTTCCTTTTCAACCCAGATTGATGATTTGAATTCATTAGCCTTCTGAATAAAAAATGTTGCCGGACGAGCGTGTAATCCAACTTGATTTTTAACTTCTACATCTTTAGTATACATAAACTCATTCTCCCAAATGATAAAATATAAATAACAGATTTATACACCTTTGTTACTAATATATTATACCACAAAACTTCTTCTCGTCAACGAAAAAAAACTCACTTTTGGTCTAAAAACAATAATTCAGTCAGAAAAACAAAAACAGCTTTTTTAAAGGAATTATCTTTGTGCAAAATTCCTATACTTCTCAGTTGTTTTTGTATATTATCCATATTTTTAGCTTTGATTCAAGCAAATATACAACAATTTAAAGCTAAAATTACGTTATTCCTTTATAATTTTCTCTTTTTCCAAAAATTGTTTGTCTTTTTCTGTCAATTCTGCTTTCTCCAGCATATCGGGTCTGTATTTTGCAGTCATAAGAAGTGATTGTTCACGACGCCACTTTTCAATATTGGCATGATGTCCTGACATAAGCACATCGGGTACAGTCAGGCCGTTCCAATCATACGGTCTTGTG
>JAZNTF010000221.1:0-3640 GCA_045591625.1 Candidatus Fimenecus sp. | reverse complement strand
CTTGCAAGAGTAAGCTCTGTACCGGGTAAAACAATTACAATAAACTTTTATCAGGTCGATGAATACAATTTTGTTGATTTGCCTGGTTACGGTTATGCAAAAGTTGCCAAAACTGAAAAAGAACGATGGGCAGAAATGATGGAGGGGTATTTCAATTCTGACCGTAATATCAAGCTTGTTGTACAGCTTGTTGATATGCGTCATCCTCCAACAAAAGATGATATTATGATGATGGAATTCTTACAGGCTTCAGGTTATGAGTTCATTGTTGTAATGACAAAGAGTGATAAGCTTAAAAAGAAAAAAGATTATAATGCGAGACTTGAAGGCTCAAAGCAGGAAATGAGCTTTGTACCGCCTGAAAGACTTATTCCTTTCTCTTCCGAAAACGGAGAAGGACTTGATACAGTAAAAAAATATATTGAACAATATTTAGGAGAATAAAAAAATGAGCAAAGTACCATTTACAACAAAAGAAAAATTAGAAGAAATCGCAAAGGTTTATCCTACACCATTCCATCTTTATGATGAAGCAGGAATCCGTAAGAATGCAGAAAATCTTAAAAAAGCATTTGCTTGGAATAAAGGCTTTAAGGAATATTTTGCAGTTAAAGCAACACCAAACCCATTCCTTATTAACATTTTAAGAGAATATGGCTGTGGTTGTGACTGTTCATCAAAAACTGAGCTTATGCTTTCAAAGGCAATCGGTGCAGTTGGTGACGATATTATGTTCTCATCAAACGATACACCTCCTGCAGAATTTAAATATGCAGATGATTTAGGTGCAATTATTAACCTTGACGATATTACACATATTGACATTCTTGAAAAGACTCTCGGTTACCTTCCAAAGAAGCTTTCTTGTCGTTACAATCCGGGTGGATATTTCTCAATTGCTAATAACATTATGGACAACCCCGGTGATGCTAAATACGGTATGACAACAGAACAGCTTTTTGAAGCATTCAAGATTATGAAATCAAAGGGTGTAGAAGAATTTGGTATTCACGCTTTCCTTGCAAGTAATACAGTAACAAATGAGTATTATCCAACACTTGCAAAGACTCTTTTTGAAGTTGCTGTAAAACTTAAGGAAGAAACAGGTGCACACATTAAATTTATCAACCTTTCAGGTGGTATCGGTATCCCTTATCGTCCTGAGCAGGAAGGTAACGACATTTTTGCAATCGGTGCAGGTGTTGAAAAGGTATATAACGAAGTTCTTGTACCTGCAGGAATGGATGATGTTGCAATTTATACTGAGCTTGGCAGATTTATGTTAGCTCCTTATGGTGCACTTGTAACTCGTGCTATCAATGAAAAGCATACACATAAAGAATATATCGGTGTTGATGCTTGTGCAGTAAACCTTATGCGTCCTGCAATTTACGGTGCATATCACCATATTACAGTTATGGGTAAGGAAAATGAGCCTTGTGATTATAAATATGATGTGACAGGTTCACTTTGCGAAAATAACGATAAGTTTGCAATTGACAGAATGTTACCAAAAATCGATATGGGCGATTTAATCTTTATCCACGATGCAGGAGCTCACGGCTTTGCTATGGGTTATAACTACAATGGTAAACTTAAGTCAGCGGAAATTCTTCTTAAGGAAGACGGAAGCTTCGATTTAATCCGTCGTGCAGAAACTCCTGCAGATTACTTTGCAACATTCGATTGCTTTGATTTTTATAAAAAAGTTACTGAATAATATTTAGGTAGTGTATATTTATGAAAGACACAGAAATTCGTCAACACGCAAAAGCGTTTGTAGAATATTGGAAAGATAAAGGATATGAAAAAGGCGAAAGTCAGTCATTCTGGCTCTCGCTTCTTCGTGATGTATTGGGTGTTGCAGAGCCTGAAAAGTTAATACATTTTGAAGAACAGGTTATGATTGACCACACAAGTTTTATTGATGGTCATATTCCTGCAACTCATGTTCTCATCGAACAAAAAAGTCGTGATAAGGACTTGCGTAAACCAATTAAGCAGTCAGATGGCTCGTTACTTAACCCATTCCAACAAGCACAGCGTTATTCTGCAGGACTCCCATATTCACAGCGTCCTCGTTGGATTGTAACTTGCAATTTCAATGAATTTCTTGTTTATGATATGGAAAATCCAAGAGGTGAACCTGAACAAATTCTTTTAAAAGACCTTGAAAAAGAGTATTACCGTCTTAAATTCATTACAGATACAGGTGACGAGAATATTCATAAAGAAATGGAAGTTTCCATTCAGGCTGGTAATCTCGTAGGTGTGCTTTATGATGAGATTTTAAAACAGTATCGCAATCCAGAAGACCCTGATACACTTAAAAGCCTTAATATGCTATGTGTCCGTCTTGTTTTCTGTCTTTATGCAGAAGATGCAGGGATTTTCGGTGAACATTCAAAATTCCATAACTATATTAAGTCTTTTTCAGCACGAGATATGCGAAAGGCTTTGATTGAACTGTTCAAAATCCTTAATCAGAAGCCGGAAGACCGTGACCCTTATGAAGATGAAATGCTTTTGGCATTCCCTTATGTAAACGGTGGACTTTTTGCAGGTGACGATATTGAAATTCCGTAGTTTAACGATACGATTCGAGATATTATACTTCGTCAGGCAAGTGAAGATTTTGACTGGAGTGATATAAGTCCTACAATTTTCGGTGCTGTTTTTGAAAGTACATTAAACCCTGAAACACGCCGTAGTGGTGGTATGCACTACACATCTATTGAAAATATCCACAAGGTAATCGACCCGTTGTTTTTAGACGAATTAAAAGCAGAACTAAGCGAAATAAAAGAAATTAAAGTATCTAAAACAAGAGAATTAAGATTAAATGAATTTCGTGAAAAATTAGGACAACTTACATTCTTTGACCCAGCTTGTGGTTCTGGTAACTTTTTAACTGAAACTTATATTTCTTTACGTCGTTTAGAAAATGAAGCACTTAAAGAAATTTTTGGTGAGCAGATTATTCTTGACTTTGGTAATATTATAAAGGTTTCTATTGGTCAATTTTATGGCATTGAAATCAATGACTTTGCCGTAACTGTTGCTAAAACTGCATTGTGGATTGCAGAAAGTCAGATGATGAAAGAGACCGAGGAAATAATTCACTCAAATCTTGAGTTTTTACCACTTAAGTCTTACGCTAATATTGTTGAAGGTAACGCTTTGCGCATAGATTGGGAAACTGTTGTACCAAAGGACAAGCTTAATTACATAATGGGTAATCCACCGTTTGTTGGTGCCTCAAATATGAATAAAATACAAAAGGATGAATTAATGAGTCTTTTTGACAAATCTATTAAATCAGGAAATCTTGATTATGTTGCTGGTTGCTATATTTTAGCTCAAACCTATATGATTAATACAAAAATAAAAACAGCATTTGTTTCTACAAATAGCATTTGTCAGGGAGAACAACCGACAATTTTGTGGAAAGATATATTTTCGTATGGTGTAATAATTAATTTTGCACACCAAACTTTTCGGTGGGATAGCGAAGCAAGTCAAATGGCACATGTGCATTGTATTATTGTAGGTTTTTCTTATTTGAATTTACCCAATAAACAAATTTTTAATGAAAGCAATGTTAAAGTTGTTAAGAATATTAATGCATATTTATATGAGG
>JAZNTF010000220.1:0-14745 GCA_045591625.1 Candidatus Fimenecus sp. | reverse complement strand
GGTGCTATGCAAAACTCACTTGACTCAGTTTCTGACCGTGATTTCTGTATGGAATTAGCATCAGTAATTTCAATCATTATGGTGCATCTTTCCCGTTTTTCAGAGGAAATCGTTCTCTGGTGTTCATGGGAATTTAAATTTATCGAGCTTGACGATGCCTTCTCAACAGGCTCGTCAATTATGCCACAGAAGAAGAACCCTGATATTACAGAGTTAATACGTGGTAAGTCAGGTCGTGTATTCGGTGACCTTACAACACTTCTTACAATGATGAAGGGTCTTCCACTTGCATATAACAAGGATATGCAGGAAGATAAGGAAGCAATTTTCGATGCTTTCGATACAGTTAAAATGTGCCTTACAGCATTTATTCCAATGCTCGACACAATGACAGCACTTCCTGAAAATATGCGAAAAGCAGCAGCTGGTGGTTTTATCAATGCGACTGACTGTGCTGACTACCTTGTAGGTAAAGGACTTCCTTTCCGTGATGCATATAAAGCAACAGGTGAACTCGTTGCACTTTGCATTAAAAAAGGACTTACACTTGAAACACTTCCTTTGGAAGAATATAAGGCAGTTTGCGACATCTTTGACGAAGGTGTATTTGATGCAATCAACCTTGATAAATGTGTAAACGACAGAACATCTCTCGGTGGACCAGCTCCACAGAATGTATTGGCACAAGTTAAACGTGTAAAAGAACTTAACAAATAATAATTTTGTCCTGTTTTCCGTTATGCTTCGTTACTCTCAACTCGTGGTATACCTGATACAACTTCGTTTCGGCAACATTGCCTAACGAAAAACATTTACAAAATTTATGTAGGGGTCGGGGTCCTCGACGCCCCGAAATACTTGATTATAAGGAATATTATAAATTATGAAAAAAATATTCATTGACGGTAGTCAGGGTACAACAGGCCTTAAGATTTTTGACCGTCTTGCAAAAAGAGAAGATATAGAACTTATAACTCTTCCTGAAAACTTAAGAAAAGACACAAATGCCCGAAAGGAAGCACTAAACTCTGCTGATATTGCATTTCTTTGCTTACCTGATGCAGCAGCAATTGAGGCAGTTAATCTTATCGAGAATGAAAATACAATAGTAATTGACACTTCAACTGCTCATCGTACAAATGAGGGTTGGGCATACGGTTTCCCTGAACTTTCCGAAGAGTTTGAAGATAAACTTAAAAACTCAAAGAGAATTGCAGTTCCAGGTTGTTATGCAAGTGGATTTATCGCACTTGTTAAGCCTCTCGTAGATGCAGGTATTGTGGATAAGGACATTAGTATTGCTTGTCACGCAATGTCAGGTTACAGCGGTGCAGGTAAAAACGGAATTGCACAATATGAAGACGAAAATCGTGATGTGCTTTTAGATGCTCCTCGTGAATATGCTCTCACTCAACAGCATAAGCACTTAAAAGAAATGAAAGCAATTTCAGGTCTTGACTATGAGCCGATTTTTAGTCCATACATCTGTGATTATTATTGTGGTATGGTTATGACAGTCCCACTTTTCAAAAAGGATTTGAAGGACGGTAAAACTGCAGAGGATATCAAGGCGTTATATAAAGAAAAATACAATTCAGATATTGTGAAATTCAAAGAAAGCATTGACGAAAACGGATTTATCGCAGGTAACAAAATGGGTGAAATGGACTCAATGGAAGTTACAGTCTGCGGTAACGAAGACAGAATTTTGCTTATAGCAAGATATGATAATCTCGGCAAGGGTGCTAGTGGTGCAGCCGTTCAATGCCTTAATGTTAAAATGGGATTAGACCCAAAATTTCAATTAAATGTATAAGATTTGGTGAATAATATGGAATTTATTAATGGTGGTGTTACTGCTCCTAAAGGCTTTAAGGCAAGCGGTATTCACTGTGGAATTCGTAAAAATAAAACAAAAAAAGATTTGGCACTCATTCTCTGCGAAAAGGAATGTGATGCAGCTGCTGTTTACACACAGAATCTCGTTTACGGTGCACCAATCACAGTTACTCGTAACAATATAGCTGACGGTAAGGCTTATGGTGTAATCTGTAACAGTGGTATTGCAAACACTTGTAATGCGGATGGTGTTGAAAAGGCAGAAATGATGTGTAAGCTTGTGGCTGACGCAACAAAACTTAAACCAACTGATTTTGTTGTGGCTTCAACAGGTGTCATCGGTCAGCCAATCAATATTGTGCCTATCGAAAATGGTATGGCACAGCTTGTAAATGAACTCAGTGAGGATGGCTCTGACGATGCTGCTCAGGCTATTATGACTACTGATACTGTAAAAAAAGAATTTGCAGTTTCATTTGACTTAGGTGGCAAGGAATGTAAAATCGGTGCTATCTCAAAGGGTAGCGGTATGATTCATCCGAATATGGCTACAATGCTCGGATTTATCACAACTGATGCAAATATTTCAGGTGAAATGCTTAAAAAAGCACTTCTTGAGGTTGTGAAAGACAGTTTTAATATGCTTTCAGTTGATGGTGATACTTCAACAAATGACACAGTTGCTGTTTTGGCATCAGGTCTTTGCGGAAACGGCAGAATCGAAAGTGAAAATGATGACTATTTTGCATTTGTTAATGCTCTTAATGCAATCTGTGAAAAACTTGTAAAGCTTATGGCAAAAGACGGTGAAGGTGCAACAAAGCTTGTTGAATGTCAGGTGAGTGGAGCAAAATCAAAAGAAATTGCAAAGGTTTGTGCAAAGAGTGTTATCTGTTCATCACTTGTTAAGGCTGCAATGTTTGGTGCAGATGCAAACTGGGGAAGAATTCTCTGTGCACTCGGTTATGCAGGGGTAGATATTGATGTAAACAAGGTTGATGTTTCATTCAAGTCAAAAGGTGGAGAAATCACAGTTTGCAAAGACGGTGCAGGAATCGAGTTTTCCGAAGAAATTGCAAAAACAGTTCTTGTGGAGGATGAAGTTTATATTACCGTTTCTCTCAACGACGGTGAATATAGCGCAACAGCATACGGTTGCGACCTGACATATGAATATGTTAAAATCAATGGTGACTACAGAACATAAATAAACGGTGGGAAATTATGGATATTTCAAAACTTACACATGCTGATCGTAGTGAAGTGCTTGTACAGGCTCTTCCATACATTCAGCATTATCACGGAAAAACAGTTGTTATTAAATATGGTGGCAATGCTATGATAAACGAGGATTTGCAGGATGCAGTTATGACTGACATCGTTCTTCTTCGTTCTGTTGGCGTCAATGTTGTTCTTGTTCACGGTGGTGGACCTGAAATCAACGAAATGCTTAATAAAATCGGCAAGGAATTAAAGTTTGTTGACGGACTTCGTTATACTGACGAAGAAACAGTTGATGTTGTACAGATGGTGCTTGCCGGTAAAGTTAACAAAAGACTTGTTCATCATCTTCATCTTCATGGTGGTCACGGAATCGGTATTTGCGGACTTGATGATGGTATGATTAAAGCGAAGAAAGTTGAAGATAAGGATATTGGATTCGTTGGCGAAATTGTTGACATTGACACAACTCTTGTTGACGGTATTCTTGAACAGCATTATATTCCTGTTATTTCAACAGTCGGTGGCGGAGAAAACGGCGAGGTTTTCAATATTAACGCAGATACTGCAGCGGCTAAAATTGCAGCAGCTCTTGGTGCAGAGAAACTTCTTCTTATGACAGATATCCGTGGTCTTTTAAAGGATAAGGACGATGAAAGTACACTAATTCATAGTGTTAATGTAAGTGAAGTACCACAGCTTAAGAGTCAGGGCATTATCAGTGGAGGGATGATTCCGAAAATTGATTGTTGTGTTGAGGCTGTTCGTCGCGGAGTTAAGCGCACACATATTATTGACGGCAGAATTCCACATTCAATTCTTATTGAAATGCTTACCGACTCCGGCATAGGAACTATGTTTTTATAATTTGGTGATATAAATGGCTTTAGAAAATATTAAAAATCTTGCAGACGACAGTTTGATGCCTACATATGCACATTTTACTGTTTCTTTGGAAAAGGGTAACGGTGCAACCTTTGTTGACAGTGAGGGTAGCGAGGTTATCGACTTTGGTTCAGGTATTGGCGTAAACTCATTGGGTTATAACAATGAGGGATGGATAAATGCTGTTACAGAGCAACTTTCAAAAGTTCAGCACACATCAAATCTTTACTATAACTCTACTGTTGCTGAATATGCAGAAATGCTCACAAAGAAAACAGGTTTTAATCGTGTTTTCCTTTGCAATTCCGGTGCAGAGGCTAACGAATGTGCAATTAAACTTGCTCGTAAATACAGCTTCGACAAATACGGTGAAAATCGTTACAATATAATAACTCTTGTGAACTCATTCCATGGCAGAACAATGGCTACAATTACTGCAACAGGTCAGGACCATTACCACAAATTCTTTGACCCGTTTGTAGGTGGTTTTAAG
This sequence comes from Candidatus Fimenecus sp., assembly GCA_045591625.1. Taxonomy (GTDB): domain Bacteria; phylum Bacillota; class Clostridia; order Oscillospirales; family Acutalibacteraceae; genus Fimenecus. The sequence continues at coordinate 10,307 of JAZNTF010000220.1, read as the reverse complement.
TATGCTGAATCAGGCAATACAGAGCAGTTTTTGGAAATGGCAGACGATACAGTTTGCGCAATTATTCTTGAAGTTGTTCAGGGTGAAGGTGGAGTTGTGCCAACCGATTTCGATTACCTTAAAACTGTTGAAAAGGTTTGTAAAGAGAAAGACATTCTTCTCATTATCGACGAAGTTCAAACAGGTATGGGTAGAACAGGTAAGCTTTTCGCTTATGAGCATGCAGAAATTTCACCTGATGTGATTACAAGTGCAAAGGGTATCGGGAACGGTCTTCCAATGGGTGCTTGTCTTTGTACAGAAAAATGTGCTGATATATTAACGGCAGGTACTCACGGAACAACCTTTGGCGGAAATCCTGTTGCTTGTGCAGGGGCTAAATATATTCTTAATACTCTTACAAAGGACTTTTTAAATGAAGTTACTGAAAAAGGGGAGTATATAAGAGAAAAACTTGCAGAGTTTGATGAAGTAAAATCAATTACCGGACTTGGTTTAATGCTTGGCATTGAATTGAAGACTAAAAATGCCGGTGAAATTGCAAAAAAATGCAGTGAGAACGGACTTCTTATACTCACAGCTAAAAATAAATTGAGAATGTTACCGCCTTTGGTAATCACAAAGGAAGAAATCGACAAGGGACTTAATATTCTCAAACAATTCTTGGAGGACTAAATTATGAAACATCTTTTAAGTATGCTCTCACTTTCAACTGAAGAAATCACAGAGATTCTTAATCTTGCTGACCAGTTGAAATACGAAAATAAAAACGGAATCAAGCATCACAGACTTGGAGGTCAGACTCTCGGTATGATTTTCCAGAAATCATCAACAAGAACAAGAGTTTCTTTCCAGACAGGTATGTATCAGCTTGGCGGTCAGGCTCTCTTTCTTTCAAACCGTGACCTTCAGATTGGTCGTGGTGAGCCGATTCAGGATACAGCAAGAGTACTTTCTCGTTATCTTGACGGTATTATGATTAGAACTTTTGAGCAGAGCGAAGTTGAAAATCTTGCGAAATATGGCTCTATTCCAATAATCAATGGTCTTACTGATTTCTGTCATCCTTGTCAGGTGCTTGCTGACCTTATGACAGTCCGTGAACACAAAGGTCACTTGGATGGCCTTAAAATGACATATATCGGTGACGGCAACAATATGGCAAACTCACTTATTGTGGGTGGTCTTAAAATGGGTATGGAGGTAACAGTTGCTTGTCCGGAAGGCTTTGACCCTGATAAAAAGGTTCTCGCATTCGCTAATGAAAATGGTCATTTCGGTCTTTATCGTGACCCAATCGAAGCATCTGCAGGTGCTGATGTAATCTTTACTGACGTATGGGCATCAATGGGACAGGAAGAAGAGGCAGCATATCGAAAACAGGTATTCGGTGGCATTTATCAGATTAATGACAAAACTCTTGAAGCTGCAAATCCAGGTTGTATGGTACAACATTGTCTTCCTGCACATCGTGGTGAAGAAATTACAGAGGAAGTATTTGAGTCGCATGCAGACGAAATCTTCGACGAAGCAGAAAACAGACTTCATGCGCAAAAAGCTGTTATGGTTGCACTTATGGAGAAGAAATAATTGATTTAGTAAATTTTCTGCAATACCGCGTGTCTTATGGCTCGCGGTATTTTCACCTAAAGAAAATCAGAACGGGGTTTAGCTTATGAATTTTAATGAGATAGCAAAAAACAGATATTCTTGTCGCAGTTATAATCCGGAAAGACCGGTAGAGGATGAAAAAATCAAAGTTATTCTTGATAGTGCAATTCTTTCACCCTCGGCATGTAACAGTCAGCCGTATCATTTTACTGTTTGCAAGGGCGAAAAGGCAAAGGAAATTGCAAAGGCAACTCAGAGTATGGGTATGAATAAATTTACATCGGATGCACCTGTTATGATTGTGATTTCTGAAGATAATTATAATAAAACAGCTGCTTTAGGTTCAAAAGTAAAAGGTAATGATTATCGTTGAATTGATATTGGTATTGCAACGGCTTATCTTACTGCAGAAGCGACCGTACAGGGTCTTGGTACTTGTATTTTAGGATGGTTTGATGATAAGAAAATCCGTGAAATCTGTGGGCTTAAAAATCCTGTAAGACTTGTGATTTCTCTTGGTTATCCAACCGATGAAAATAAAGTGACTCAAAAGAAACGAAAAGACTATGATATACTTGTAAGTGAGGTATAGTTTAAAATGACTCAATGTGAAAGCTGCGCAAATTATTACTATGACGACGAGTTAGAGGAATATTGTTGCGATATAAATCTGGATGAAGATGAAATGATGAGATTTTTAACATCGTCAAATTATCATTGTCCTTATTACAGACTTGATGATGAATATGGTATTGTCAAAAAACAAAACTGATTTTTGTGTAACATTATTATTGAATTGTCGGTAAAATCGGCATATAATAATAAATAGGGAAAATTTGTAATAATCGGGGGTTACATATGTATCAGTATATTTACGCAACAGCTGTTATTGTTGGTGTTTTGGTTACAGTTGCCTTTCTCATTTTACGCGTTATGCGTGGTGGTGTTGGTGCAATGTTTTTAAAAGCAGGTGCATCAGTATGCTTTATAGGTACTGCATTTTCTGCTTTTGCATATAATAATGAGAATTTTGAATATGGAATTCTTGTTATTATGGGTCTTATATTTGGCCTCTTGGGTGATGTGTGGCTTGATATGAAATATGTTTATAAGCAACATAATCATATCTATACATACGCGGGAATTATTTGCTTTATAGCAAACCATGTTTTCTATATTCCTGCCGTTGCATTCAAATATGGCGAGGGTCAGTTTGAATGGTGGTATGCTGTAATAAATATTGTTGCATCTGTCATTTTCTCCATTGTAACAATGGCATTGGAAAAACCAATGAAAGTAAAATACGGTAGATATAAGAAGATACTTTTCATTTACGGCATTTTCCTTTCTTGTACAATGTTTACTGCTATAAATGGTATGTTTTATAAAGGTTTCTCAAAAGACTTGTTTATGTTGGCAATGGCATCCATACTGTTCACTCTTTCAGACTTAGTGCTTTCAAATATCTATTTTAAAGAGGGCGGAAATACAAAGCCTAATGTTGTTGTGAATCATCTTCTTTATTATGTAGCACAGTTTACATTTGCTTCAACATTATTACTTAAATAGTCACAGTGTTTAAAAATAAATGATATTTTTGGTTATACTGATAGTTGTAAATTTTTACAATTATTGGTATAATTTTTTATGTATACGGAAAGGGGTAAGAAATATGCTTAACGGCTTGTTTATTGGTCTGTCGGTTGCATTTGTCATATGTGTCATAGTTTTTCTTGTGGAAAGACTGAAAGCATGCTCAATTAAGGCAACTATTCTTAAAGCAACATCCTCCTTATTCTTTGTAGTATTGGCATGTGTTGCTGTTGCAATTAAACCTGAAAATTTATATTTTGGTTTGATGTTTATCATCGGTATGGTGATTTGTACTATCGGTGATATATGGCTTGACCTTAAATATGTGCACAAAGATTTTGATGAACAATATACTGAGGCAGGAATATCAAGTTTTATGGTAAGCCATGTTTTTTATCTTATAGGTATTTTGTTGGTTTACCCTGAATTTATCGGATGGCAGGTTGCACTTGCAATATTCAGTGCATCTTCAATAGCTGTTATTGAACGAATGCTTTCAAAGAAGACAGGCTTTGAATATGGTAAATTTAAGACATTGACATTTGTTTATTCAGTTGTCATAATGCTTACTGTAACCTTTGCACTGAATGCGGTTAACGCATTCGGTTGGTTGCCTGTGCTGGGCGGAGCAGAAATGCCTGCAGTTATGCCGAGATTTTTGTGTATGAATGTGGGAACCGTGATTTTTGCACTTTCTGATTTGTCGCTTTCAATAGCATTTTTCAGAAAAGGCGGAAACACAAAGCTCAATGTAGTTGTAATTCACGTTACATATTATCTTGCACAGTTTTTATTAGTATTATCAATTCTTATGTGATAAGGAGAGGAATATATGGAACAGAAAAAATATGTTCAGAAAAATGAAATGACTGCTTTCTGCGTCGCAGGTTTAGGTCAGGGTATGATTTATGCACTTATGTCAAGTTATATCAGTGACTATTACCTTAATGTTTTGCAGTTAGCTCCAATGTTTGTACTTTTACTTATGCTTTTGGCAAGAGTATGGGATGCAATCAATGACCCACTTATGGGTATGATTGTTGACAGAAGCAATCTTAAAAGTGGTAAGATGCTTCCGTTTATTCGTTGGGCATTGATTCCTATTGCAGTTGTAACATTACTTATGTATTTAAGCCCTAACCTCCCCAAAACACAGTTGATGATTTATTCAGCAATTGTTTATGTTGCTTGGGGAATGATTTATACAGTTGGTGACGTTTCGTTCTGGGGACTTCCAAATGTTATGACTCCTGATTCAGAAGAAAGAAGCTCAGTTATTTCGGTAAGTAAGATTTTCAACTCAATCGGTTCTGCTGTTCCTGAAGTTCTTTTCCTTGTAGTTGGTCTTGCCTTTTCTGCTTGGGCAGGAAAACAAGAAACAGCGCCTGACCCACTTATGCTTCAAAAGAGAAAATACCTCATTATGGCAATTGTAACAGTTGGTCTTGGTATAATTATGTATTCTCGTGCTTGTACAGGAGTTAAAGAACATGTTAAAATGCCTGTTCGTAAGCGTAAAAAAGGTGAGCCATCACAACTTGCTCGTGTATTCAAGTGCAAACCACTTGTTCTCGTTCTTTTAATGGGCGTTCTTTCAAGTGGTCGTTATATGGTTTCAGCAGCAGCTATCCACGTTGCGCGTTATTCGTTCTACATAGGCCCTGACCTTGCAACTCTTGCAACAGAGGCTGAAAGAATTTCAGCAATTGAAGGTAGTATTTCAACAGTTAAAACAGTATTCCAGATTAGCTCCATCGTAGGTCTTTTTGGTGCAACACTCTTTATGCCAAAGCTTATGAAAAAGTTTGACTACAAGAAGCTTGTTATCACAACTTGTCTTGCAGGTTTTGTAGCAAGTATTATTACAACAATTGTTGGTTGGTTTACAATGAATCTTTACGCTTGTATTCCATTCATCATTATTTCTTGTATTCCTCTTGGTGTTATCAATACAGTTTGCCTTGCAATGATTGGTGACTGTCTTGACTTTATGGAGCTTAAAACAGGCTTCCGTGATAATGCTCTCGGTGCTGCTTGTCAGGGCTTCATTAACAAAGTTGGTAATGCATTTGCAACATCAGGTATCGTAATTATGTATATGGTAATCGGTCTGGACCCTGCACAGATGCTTTCTTCAACATCTGTTGTATCTGCACTTGATATGCCACCTGAAATGAGATTTGCTATGTTCTCACTTGTTTCAATCGTACCTGGTGTAAGTATGCTTCTCTGTGCAATACCAATGTTCTTCTATAAGATTGCAGGTAAAGAGAAAAAAGATATGATTGCAGCACTTCAGGCAAAGCGTGAGGCTGAAGGATTAGTAGTAGAATAAATCAAGCAAAGACCTACATTCCATATGTAGGTCTTATTTATAGGAGATATTATGAGTTTTAAGTTTTTAGTTTTAACAGACCCACATTTTTTTGATACAGATTTAGGTTGCTCTGGTCCTGATTATGAGGATTTTATGCACTACGAGCAGAAATGCTTTGCGGAAACAGAAAGCATCAATAATGCTGTTTTTAAATACTTAGGTGAAACAGATTTAGCCGACACAGTTATTATCGTAGGTGACTTGACACAGAATGGTGAGAGAAAAAGCCACGAAAAGTTTATCAAATTGCTTTATGACATAAAAGCAAAGGGTAAAAAGGTTTATCTTATTTCTGCTGACCACGACTGGAAAGATGACCCATTTGCATTCGGTGAAAATGGCAGATATCAGCCTGAAGGTACAAAGAAGGAAGAGTTAATTACACTTTATAAGGATTTCGGTTTTGCCGATGCTATTGCAGTTGACGAGGAGCACCTTTCCTATGTTGCACAGTTAAGTGACGGTGTAAGGCTTCTTGCAATAAATGCTGACATCAAAACAAAAGGCCAGTTCAGTTTAACTGAAAAACAGGTTGAATGGATTAAGGTACAGACTAAAAAGGCAAGAGAAGAAAATCAGATAATGTTTGCAATCTGTCATTATCCTGTTTTACCGATTCAGCCAATTTTTTCAATAATTAAATCAGCACTTATGTATGACTACAAATCAGTTGCAACACTTTTGGCTGATGAGGGAGTGCACCTTGTTTTCACAGGTCATATGCATAACCAGAGTATCAATGAGTTTGTGACAGAAAATGGAAATAAATTCTTTGATGTTACAACAGGTTCAATTATTGCTGACCCGTCATACATAAGACTCGTTACATTGAATGAAAATCAGGCAGAAATCAAGAGTATTCCAACTCCTGACTTTGATTATGATACAAAGGGTATGACTTGTAAGGATTATCTTACATCAGTTTTTGACGCGATGATTAGAAATATTCTCCTTGACTTGCGAGATGATACAACAAGAGCAATGAGAAAATTTCATATAAAAGAGAGTAAAGGTCTTGTTTTTGCACTTCGTATGGCAGGAAAACTTCTTTGTTCAGTTAAGCTTGGTACACTTGCAAGACTTCTTTTCATTAAATGTGATAAGAGTATAAGAAAGGTTAAACTTATCGATTATGCAACAGTTCTTGTACGAAATGTATTTCGTGGTAATCAGACATATAATAAGGGTACGCCTGAAGGTGATGTGTTTATCGGATTCTTAAAGAGAATAAAACCTATTCTTAAAAAGATTTCTGTGAAAGACCCTTATGGTGAAAAAGTTGATATAGCAGACCTGCTTATCAATACGGCAGGTAATTACGGCTACGACGATTATAACGAGACAATTAAGTGGTAATGAATATGGCAGGGGAGAAATCCTGCCATATTTTTTTATTTTTCTATTGCAATTCATTACTTTATTGTGATAAAATAGCTCTAATCTTTTTCAGAAAGAAGTAATACTATGGTAACACTTGATAAAATCTATCACGCATCCTTTGTTTTAAAGGATATAATTCGTAAAACAGATATGATTTATGCACCAAAAATCAATCCTGACTGTGATGTTTATCTTAAAACAGAAAACTTACAGGTAACAGGTTCGTTTAAGGTTCGTGGAGCTGCATACAAAATTAGTCAGCTTTCAGCAGAGGAAAAAGAACGAGGAGTTATTGCTTGTTCAGCGGGGAACCATGCTCAGGGTGTGGCACTTGCCGCAACAAAGAATGGTATTAAGTCACTTATTTGTCTTCCTGATGGTGCTCCTATTTCAAAGGTAGAAGCAACAAAGAGCTATGGCGCTGACATTTGCCTTGTTGAAGGTGTTTATGACGATGCATATAATAGAGCTTTACAATTAAGAGATGAAAAGGGATACACATTTGTGCATCCGTTTGATGACGACGATGTTATTGCGGGTCAGGGTACAATCGGTCTTGAAATTCTCGACCAGCTTGCTGATGCTGATGCAGTTGTTGTGCCAATCGGTGGTGGTGGGCTCATAAGTGGTGTTTCATTTGCAATCAAGGCACTTAATCCCAAGGTTAAGGTTTACGGTGTTCAGGCAAAGGGCGCGCCAAGTATGTATAATTCCATCAAGGACGATAAAATTGAACGTCTTGATAATGTATCCACTATTGCTGACGGTATCGCAGTTAAAGAACCGGGTGCAAACACATTTGAATATGTAAAAAAATATGTTGATGAGGTTGTAACGGTTTCTGATGATGAAATTGCAACTGCAATTCTTGCACTTATTGAACAACAGAAGCTCATAACAGAAGGTGCAGGTGCTGTTGCTGTTGCAGCAGTAATGTTTAATAAGGTAGATGTTAAGGGTAAAAAGGTTGTCTGTCTTGTTTCAGGTGGTAATATCGACGTTACAATTCTTTCCCGTGTAATTAAGCGTGGTCTTTTAACATCAGGTCGTACATATTCACTTACAATTGAACTTGTTGACAAACCGGGTCAGCTTAAGGGTGTTTCAAATATTATTGCCGATTTGGGTGGTAATGTTATTTCAATTCATCACGAAAGAGCATCAGAAAATTCAGACATTAATGGTTGTTTCTTGAGAATTTTACTTGAAACCCGAAACTTTGACCATATTGAGCTTATTAAGAATGAACTTATTTCACAGGGATATAAGTTAGTATAAGGAGAAATAATTATGATTAAAACAATCAGTACAGATAAAGCACCTGCTGCAATCGGCCCATACTCACAGGCAAAGGTAGTGGGAAATCTTGTTTTCACATCAGGACAGATTGCAATCAATCCTGCAAATGGTGAAATCGAGGCAGTAACAATTGAAGAACAGACAAAACAGGTTTGTGAAAATATCAAGAATCTTCTTGAGGCAGCAGGCAGCGACCTTGATAGCGTTGTTAAAACAACATGCTTCCTTAAAAATATGGAAGATTTCGCAACATTCAACGGAATTTATGCAGAGTATTTCACTTCAAAACCTGCTCGCTCATGCGTAGCAGCAAAACAACTTCCAAAGGATGTACTTGTTGAAGTGGAAACTATAGCTATAGTAAAATAATTTGCAACAGGGTGAGTGCTTAAATGCACCCACCCTTATTTTTCGTGTTCAAATTATAATTTATCTGTGAGATGGAATGGTGGGTTTATGCCTCCCTCTGACGAGGGATGTGGATTTGCCGTAAGGCAAAGACGGAGAGAGATAGTTTTACTGCTCACTAAATCTCTCCCTCAGTCTCGCTTTCGCTCGACAGCTCCCTCGTCAGAGGGAGCCAAGAAGTATCATAACCACTACAACTCTCCATTAAACTCCGATTTGTCATTCAGAGCGTAGCGAAGAATCTCAAAATATTTGCAAAATAAAACCGTACAGAATTTTCTGTACGGTTAATTTTATATTCTATTTGGATTATCTGTTCTACCGATTAAATAGTCAACACTTGTGTTGTAATAATCAGCCAATTTCCAAAGTGTGTCCAACGGAATTTCGCGTTTACCGTTTTCATACTGAGAATAGGTATTTTGTTTTATATTAAGATATTCAGCAATTTCTTTTTGCTTAACATCATTGTCTTCACGCAAATCTTTTAATCTCATAATAATCACCTTAAACAAATTGTACAGTATCACATAACGAGATATTGACAATTATCTCAATTTGCGATATATTATAAGAAATAGTATGCGAAAAAATACAATGATTACAGGAGATGATAGTATGAAAAAGAGGATAATAAGAATAATTGCAGTTCTTTTGGCAGTTGTGATCGTTCTTGGAGGTGTATTTGGCGGATATGTTCTGTATCGTTTTAGTTTTAATGCACCAAAAGACCTTGCTCACAGTTATGAAGAAATATACAATCAAAAACCTATTACATATGATGTGGGAGATGATGGGAAATTTTCAGTTTTAAAAATCAATGATACTCATTTCTATAACGGCACCTGTGAAAATGACAGAAAAACAATTGCTGACTTAAAAATCATACTTGATAAAACACCTTGTGACTTTATTGTTGTCAATGGAGATATGGTAGATGGATTTAACCTTGTTTCTGATTACGATAAATATGGTGCAACAAAGATTTTTGCTGACCTTGTTGACAGCTACAATATCCCTTGGACTTTTATTCCGGGTAATAATGACAGCGAAATTGACGGCGAAAATGAAGATTTGATTGCATACCTTATGCAGTATGAAAACTTTGTATGTGGAAACGAGAAAGATGTTGACGGAGATATGCAATATTTCATTGACCTTGAATACAAAGGTGAATTGGCTCATTCACTTGCTTTTATGGACAGTAACGCAAGAACAATAAAGGCAATAGGGAAGTATGATTACATAAAGGAAAATCAGATTGAGTGGTTGCTTGACGGAATTGAAAGTAGAAAAGTCAAAACCAGCGTTTTTTATCATATGGATACGCCTGCATTTAAAACAGCCTTTGAAAAAGGTGAAGCATACGAAGAATTCCCGTCTGCTTATGTGTATGAACTTGATACGATTACAGAAAACAAACTGTTTGACGAAATGACAGAAGATAATGAATATATTTCTCTCATTTCAATAGGTCATGTTCACAGTAATAATATGTGCCATTTCTATAACGGAAGATATTATCAGTTGAGTAGTGTGAGTGGATATAGTGCATCACATCCTGATGATTTAATTCCGTCTTGTACATTGACAGTAATTGATGTGACAAAAGATAATGCAAAAGACATATACCATTTTG
>JAZNTF010000219.1:0-5278 GCA_045591625.1 Candidatus Fimenecus sp. | reverse complement strand
GGCTATCACGATATAACCGTAACAAGATACACATTTTTCTGTATTATTGCATCTGTTTGTGCTGTTATTTGTGCCGTAGACCGAATTTTTAAGGCAACAAAGCTTACGCCCGTACAGATTTCAGTTAAACCTATGAATGCTGCAGTTTTAGCATTTTTTGTCTTTTCTGCATTATCAACTGTTTTAAGTGAATACCCATTAGCCGCAATTTACGGAGATGCAGGTCGCCATATGGGCTTTCTTATGTACATAGCATTAGTTGCCGTATATTTCTGGATATCCTCGTGTTATCGGATAACAGAAAGAGATTTTGAAATATTTGCATTTGTCTTTATCATCATCTTTTCTTTTTCCTTTTTGCAGTTTAAGGGCTTTGATATTTTCGGGCTTCTGGGAACTATGCCCTTTAACAGCAGAATAAACTTTCTGTCACCCTTCGGAAACATAAATGTGTACTCGGGATATATTTGCCTTATGGCACCGTTTGCAATGTATATGTGTGTTTTCACCAAAGAAAAAAGAAAAAACATCTTCTGGACAGTATGCTCTGTAATCGGATTTCTTTCATTGTTCATTGTAAACAGCGACAGCGGATATCTGGGAATAGGTACAGCATTTATTATTCTTTTTATATGCACCTGCAAGACTACCGATACTTTTTCAAGATTCTGGATGCTTTCCGTTTTATTTTTTATGTCAGCAACAGTATTCGGTTTGCTCAATAAGATTTTCCCCGGTACCCGCGGTGTGTCCGATATGACCTCGGCTGTGACCGAATCACCACTTCCCCTCATAGGACTTATTATTTCATTAATTCTGCTTTTGATTATCAGAAAAAGAAAAAGTCAAATCATTCCCGGGGCTGTGTATATTGCTTTTATTTCGGCTGTTTCGGTATCAATAATTGCGCTTACAGGTGCTATTGTTTACTTCTCTGCTTTCAATGTAAATGCAGACCTTGGTTTATTGGAAAAGTTTTTAAGATTCAATGATGCATGGGGCACAGAAAGAGGCTTCATATGGTCAAGGCTATGGAAAATCTTTACTGATGCACCGATTAAAAATAAGCTGTTCGGCTTCGGAGCTGAAACCATATCTATTCTTATGATACGCGAATTCAAGGATGACATGTTAACACTGGGATATTTTTGCGATAATGCCCACAACGAATACCTTAACCTGCTCATAAGCAACGGGTTGTGCGGATTAGTTTCTTATATTGTAATGGTTATTCTTGCAATAAAAAGGACATTGTCAAAAAATAATTCTGCAGTTACATCCGCATTGCTTTTACCCATTGCCGCCTGGAGTGTTCAGGCTATTGTAAATATAACACAGCCCATATCTACGCCGTTTATTTTCATTTTTATTGCATTGACACAATGCAATGCGGCAGATTATTCTTTGCTCACAAAAATTAACATAAAAAGCTTTTCTTCAGCAAAATCAGAATTTAAAAGGAAGGAGGACGATATAATATGAAGATTACAAAAAGAATTATGACATCTATTGTTGTTGTAATAATTGCATGTAGCTTTGTTTTCTGTGCTCTGGCTGATACTTCCCCTGTTCCGTTTTTAGATTTCAGTTCATACACAGACGGATTATTCGGCACATTAACCGACGGTCTTTTCGGTTCATTTACAGACGGCCTTTTCGGTTCATTTACAGACGGCCTTTTCGCCTCTGACACCGATGTCGCTAAAGCTGCCACAGGTGATATCGACGGTGACGGTGAAATTTCTGCAGAAGATGCAAGACTTACACTCAGAGCTGCTGTTGGTCTCAAAAAATTAACATCTGAATTAAAAAAAGCAGCTGATGTCGATAAAGACAAAAACGTGACAGCTGAAGATGCAAGACTCATTCTTCGTGCAGCTGTCGGTCTCCAAAAGCTTTAATTCTTAATCTGACTTTTTATGTTAACTGTGACATGTATCAGGCTGTAACAATGTTGCAGTCTGATACAAAAAACGAAAGAAGGGAGAAATGTAAGCATGTTCAGAAAAATACTAAGCCTTATTCTTGCAGTATTTATGGTACTGACTGTATTTGGTGTAAAAAAATATTTTCCTTATGACACACAGATACAAAGGTATTACGATTCGGTAGCAGAACCGGTTAATAATGTTCTTTTGTATGATGCGGTTAATGACAAAATACTGTTTTCTAAAAATGCAGATATACCTATTTCAATAGGCAGTGTGGTAAAGCTTGTGACAGCACTTACGGCATTTGAAGTGCTTTCTCCCGAAGATACTTTTATTGTGGGTGAAGAGGTTGATTCTTATGTTGCTGTTGACGCAAGCCGCAGTATGATAAAAAACGGACAAAAAATTTCCTTTGAAAATCTTCTATATGCATTGCTTCTGCCTTCCGGTTGCGATGCAGCAAATACAATTGCAGTAAACTGTGCAAGAAAAGCGACAAATAATAAAAAAATGCCAACCGCTGAAGCTCTTGAATATTTTGCTAAGCTTATGAATGACTATGCAGAGCGTATTGGTTGCAATGATTCTTATTTTATAAATCCTGACGGTCAGGATGCCGAAGGTCAGTATATGACACTCAATGATGTTCTTACAGTTGCAAAAAAGACCATGGAAAATGATTTAATTATGAAAATTGCAGGCACATCGGAGATTAAACTGACACTGTCTTCAAAGGCAGGCAAAGAAGAGTATGAATGGAAAAATACCAACAAACTCTTAGATAAAGACAGCCCGTACTATTATGAATACTCAACGGGACTCAAAACAGGCTATACTATTGATGCCGGATATACTTTGGTTTCCGTTGCACAGCGCACCGATGAAGAAATAATCTGCATCATTGCAAAATGTAACAGCGACAGCACAAGATTCAATGTTGCGGAAAAATTATGTCAGTTATCTTTAGCAGATTCCGAATTTAACTGAAAAAAAAGAAAACACGAAAAAAATGTTATTGATTACAATTCCATATATACAGAGAGGCTGTATCAAAACATCGAAAGCAGATGTTGTTGATGCAGCCTCTGAATTTTGGAGAGGTTATTCTTGAACTGTGACTTATACTCACATTATTGATAACTTTTGCCATAGCAAAGCTGAGGTTCTTTGGAACCCCCAGCTTTCTTTTATTCAATTCCTGATTTCTATGCCGATTTTGGTTCAAATAAATGTGAACCGCAGCTGTTGTTCTGAATTTTGTTGTGAAGTTTGTTTATGTTGTAGCCGAGACCGGCAAGTAATACTTCGGTTCTGACTTTTCTCTCACCTTTGAGGAGAAAGCGTTTGAAGTTGTAATCCCACTTCAGCACACCGAAAGCTCCCTCCACCTGAATAGAGCGATTTACTCTGAGCTTTATTCCTAATTCAGAGGTTATTTTCTCTCTTGATTCTTCTCGCTGTGCAATGAATTTCTTTGATACCTGCAATTTTCTGTTTGCTTTTGCTCTTGTACAGCCTTTTTTGTGCGGACATCCCTCACAGCTTTCACATTCATAATATGTTACCTGTCTTTCATATCCGCTTTTTGTTTTCTGGGAGCCTGTATAGGTTGCTCGGATCTTTTTGCCGTTTTTGCAGGTGTATTCATCTTTCTCTGCATCATAGTGCATATTCTCTCTGAGATTCATATTACTTTTGAATTTTTTCGTTTTTGAGCGTTCGTAATTTGTCGGTTTGATGAAACAGGTCTGTCCGTCTTTGTTTTCAAAGTATGTGTAGTTTTCTTCACTCTCATATCCTGCATCGGCTATGACTCTTTCAAACTTTCTGCTGAGATTGCTTTCAAGCCTTTCCATAAAGGGAATCAGTGTTAATGTATCACTTCTTTCGCTTGATATATCCATTCCCACTATGTACTGTGACTCTACTCCGATTTGCAGATTGTATCCCGGCTTTAACTGTGCATTTCTCATATGATCGTCTTTCATATGCATAAATGTCGCATCCGGATCTGTCTTTGAAAAGCTGTTTCTTCCCTTGAAGGTTTCGTTGTATGATTCATACTTTGCCTGTGTTTTGATAAACTGCTCCAACAGCTCTATCTGCCTTTGTATCTCTGTTTTTCTCTTGCCTTTGCCGTGTACAAATTCTATACCGTCTGCTTTTCTTATCAGGACTTTGTATATATCATTCAATGTATTTTCTTCTGTAAAGCTATATCCGTATTTTCGGTTTATATATTCAATGAAGTTCTTTATCTTTTTTGATAATCTTGCCTGATATTTATTTGTGCTTTTCTTCCATACAAAGCTATATTTATTTGCATTGGCTTCTATCTTTGTTCCGTCAACAAACAGATTCTCAAACTGTATTTCTCCTATTTCATACAGGAACTCCACCAGCTGACAGAACAAATCTTCCGCCGCATACGGCAGATATTTGTTTCTGAATCTGTTTATTGTATTATGGCTCGGTGCAGGCTCATCATTAAGAAGCCACAGATAATTTATATCTCTGCGGCAACGCTCGGCTATGTCTCGACTGCTGTATATGCCTTCGCTGTTTGCATATACCAGCAACTTAAACATTGTTTTGGGAGATGTCTTAGCAGGTCTTCCGTCCTCGGAGTACGCTCTGTACAATTTTGTGAAATCCAACCTTTCTAATACTTCTTCGAGCAACCTTACCTTGTCATCCGCCAAAACTATTTTTTCGTAGAATCCTTCAATTTTCAGTTGACAATTCCTTCCGAATTCTGTATAGTCTTTAGTGTTTGGCAGTCTTTTTTTCACACTTAAATTCTACCAAATATTTAGAGCCAAGTACAGTCTTTTCTGCACTTGGCTCTATCTTATTTTGCTGGGACTTTTGATACAGCCCCGTTATTTTTTCTTTACAAGTGCATAAAAAATATTTTTCTCAAAATATAGCTATATACCCTATTGATAATATTATGCAGATTTCTTATCTGCCTCTTCAACGATTTCCTTATTCATTTCGATATAGTTAACCACATTTTCGTAAGCATCGTTGAACTTGAATTTAATGGTAATGTTGCCGCCCTCGTGCACAAGGATTTCGTCAATGAGTTCTACCATCATAGGCCTGTTAAGTGACTCAATATTGCCGTACTGCTTGAAGTGTGAGATAAACTCATTCTCACTGTTCAGACCTTGAGCGTATTCCTCTGCCGTCCTTGTAAGGCTTTGGATTGTGCTGTCAATCGACTCGATTTTCTCCGTGAGGTTGGCTTTTAACTGCATATATTCTTCCCTTGTAATTACGCCCTGCTTCCAGTCAAAGTCGGAGGCCAAGCGGTCTTAGGAAGACAATTAATTAAGGCAACT
>JAZNTF010000218.1:0-3453 GCA_045591625.1 Candidatus Fimenecus sp. | reverse complement strand
GTTATAATTGTTTTAAGAAATGGGAGTTGAAAGGAGTTACTCAAGTGGCACTAAGATTAAGACCTTAGGATACAAATGATGCAGAAATAATTCTTTCTTGGAGTATAGACGAAAGAAGTTTTTATAAATGGTCAGCAGGTGTTTTGGGTGAGTATCCCATAACCAAAGAGCAATTTGGTTTTGTTAATAATCTTATGGCTTTCACTGCTATTGACGATAATGAGATAGTAGGATTTTTTACGATGAGAAGACCATCAGAAAATTTTGATGAGTTGAGATTCGGTTTTATTATTCTTGACCCAGAAAAGCGTGGTAAAGGCTATGGAAAAGCAATGCTTAAATTGGGACTAAAGTTTGCATTTGAAATTTATTGTGCAAAAAAAGTTTCTTTAGGCGTTTTTGAAAACAATGAATCTGCTTATCATTGCTACAAAGCAGTTGGTTTTAAAGATATTGTTTTGGAAAAGACTGAAACTTATACCGTACTTGATGAAGAATGGAAATGTTTGGAGTTGGAAATGGATTTAGGAAACTATAAATTGGTTTAAATTTAGGGTGAGATAATATGAAAACAGATATATTAAAACAAAACGAAAACAGTTGGAATGCATTAGCAGATGATTTCTTTGGAGTAACAGCTTTGCCTGTGCTTGGTTGCTCAATTCCGACAGAAGACGAATTACATCTTTTCCCCGACCTTAATGGTAAGGCAGTTTTTGAAATGGGTTGTGGTAGTGGTCACTCTTTAAAATGGTGTGCAGAACACGGAGCAAAAGAGCTTTATGGTCTTGATATTTCTGAACAGCAACTCAATAATGCAAAGAATTTTCTTAATGAAAATGGATATTCTTGCACACTTTTTCATCAACCAATGGAAGATGATTCAAACATTCCAAAGAATTACTTTGATGTTGTTTATTCTATATATGCAATCGGTTGGACTACAGATCTTGAAAAAACAATAAAAAATGCAGCTTCGTATTTAAAACAAGGTGGAACTTATATTTTTTCTTGGGACCATCCTCTTTTACATTGTGTTGATTTAGAAAGTATTGCAATTTCAGGTGGCAACAGAACAACTGCCACAGAGGAACGAATTATTTTTAGTGGCAATTATCTTGAAGAAGATTATTACACTTTTGACAAAAATGGTAATCGTCTGACATTGCAAAATCGAAAATTATCAACATACATAAATGCTCTTTCAGAATCTGGTTTTGCAGTAGAAAAAGTAGTAGAAGAAACTAGTTCAAAGGTTTTAGAAAAATCTGCAGAATTCTCATCAGGTTATTATGCCGATTTCAAAGCAAAACATTTTCCGTTGTCTATCGTGTTTAAAGCAAGGAAATTATAATTATAAAAAGACTTAAAAAGGGATGGGTTTATGAAACATTGCGGAACGCAAAGGATAGAAACAGAAAGATTAGTTTTAAGAAGATATGTGAGAGAAGATGCTCCTGCAATGTATAAGAATTGGGCATCGGATTCAGAGGTAACTAAGTTTTTAATGTGGCAAACTCATTCAAGTGAAGATGTAAGCAAAAATATAACTGACGAATGGGTAAAAGAATATTCTAATGATAAGTATTATCACTGGGCTATTGTACTGAAAGATAATGCTGATGAGCCTATTGGTGATATTGCCGTGGTACATATGAACGAAGATGTTTCTATGATGCATATCGGATATTGTATCGGAAGAGCTTGGTGGCATCAGGGAATTACATCAGAAGCACTTAAAGCAGTTATGGACTTTTTATTTGATGTAGTAGATGTAAATCGTATTGAATCAAGACACGACCCAAAAAATCCTAATTCAGGCAAAGTTATGC
Organism: Candidatus Fimenecus sp.; assembly: GCA_045591625.1. Classification (GTDB taxonomy): domain Bacteria; phylum Bacillota; class Clostridia; order Oscillospirales; family Acutalibacteraceae; genus Fimenecus. Next base: position 1,621 of record JAZNTF010000218.1, on the reverse strand, counting down.
AAAAATGTGGTATGAAATACGAAGGAACTTTACGCAGTTCAGATTGGAATAATCAGGGGATCTGTGATGCTTGCTATTATGCATTGTTAAAGTCAGAACGATAATAATTACGATGGGTGGTAATTATGAACACAACATATAAAGCAATAAAAGATTTACCAAATGAACAGTTATATAAATTATTTGTTTCTGTTGGTTGGGCAGATGAATCTACAACAACACAAGCAATGATTGATAATTTTAATAAACCCTTTATCAATTCAACAATCGTTATTTCTGCTTGGGATAATGATTTGTTGGTAGGTTGTGTAAGAGTTTTAAGTGATAAAATGTTCAGGTCTGTTATTTATGACTTGACAGTGTTGCCAGAATATCAGGGTAAAGGTATTGGCAAAGAACTTGTTAAAAAATGTAGAGAACAATTTCCAAACTCCGAATGGCTTGTAGGAACTACAAATGAGAGAGCAAGTTTTTATGAATGTATTGGTTTTGAAAAAAGTAGTGATGTGTTTTTGAACATTCCTTGTAAGTGGTTTTAAATGATATATAAAAACAAAAATCTCAAGTTCTGTGACTTGAGAGTTTTTGGTACGGGTGACAGGACTCGAACCTGCAAGGATCGCTCCAATGGGACCTAAACCCATCGTGTTTGCCAGTTCCACCACACCCGCGTATGAATGCAAAATGCATAATGCAAAATTGAGGGGCGAAGCCGATTATAAATGCTTCGCAAAACCGTAGTTTTTGGATATATTTTATTGTGATTTTAAGGGTTACACCGAGGTGGTGAGAGCGAAATCTTGCGTGTCTTCCAATTCCACCATACCCGCATATATTTTGCAGATTGAAAACAGAATTTTGAATTCTGTTTTCAATCATTTTTTTATCTTACACTGTAAAGCATTTCGGTGTAGCTTGGGTAAGGCCAGTCTTCACGTGCAACGATGGTTTCTAATTCGTCAACGATACTTCTTAACGTATCCATAGCAGGAATCATTTTATCTTTATAATAATTTGCTTCTGCCTGGCTTGTTGAGAAATCATCACTTTTATCTGTTAATTGCTCAAGTGTTTTAAGTGCTCTGCCTAATTTCATAGATAACTTGGAAATCCTGAGTAAAAGTGATTTTTCAACTGAACAATCCATTTCTGTACCGATAGCAGTGAGCGCATTTATTTCGTTTGCAACCTTGCCCTTGAATTTTATAACTGCAGGGAGAATGTCACGTTTTGTCATTTCAAGCATTGTGAGGGCTTCAATTTTAAGTGTTTTTGAGTATGTATTGAGTTTAACATCACGTCTTGAAATAAGCTCACTTTCGGTGAATACCTTGTGCTGTGTGAAAAGATTAACCGTTTTCTCATCGGCAACGTAAGAAAGTGCCTCGGCAGTTGTGTTAAGAGCAGGTAAACCGCGTTTTTTTGCTTCTTTGTGCCATTCTTCTGCGTAGTTGTTACCATTGAAAATAATTCTTTCATGCTTTTTAATAGTTCTCTTTATAAGCTCAAGAACATCTGTGTCAAAGTCTTCAGAATTTTCAAGCTCGTCTGCAAACACTCTTAATGATTCTGCAATTGCAGTATTAAGAATTGTGTTAGTATCTGCAATAGAAGCAGAAGA
>JAZNTF010000217.1:0-2187 GCA_045591625.1 Candidatus Fimenecus sp. | reverse complement strand
ACCATCTCGCCTGTTTCTTTGTCCTTAGCTTCCTTGTTTTCTACAACGATTTCTGTAGGAACTTTAACTTCGAGAATCAAATCGTGCATTTTACGGTTTTCAACAACTTTTTCGATGTTTGTTGCAACCTTGTTTTCGTAACCGGAATAGGTATGTACGACATACCATTTGGAGATTTCTGACATAAGTTCAATCTCCTTTCAATTACATCATTAACAAGCTAATCATCTGTGCAGCGTTAGTTGTTGTTTCAGCAACTTCCTTGTTATTAGCAAGGTTAACAAGACCATCGATAATTGATGAAAGACCTGTGTCAAAGCCAAAAATAACAAGTCCGACAACTAAAACAATAACAATAACAACGATTGCGTGATTGAGAACTGTTTTTCTTGAAGGCCATGTAACCTTCTTCCACTCACCCTTAAAGTCCTTGAAGAACTTTTTAACCTTTGCACCAACGCCCTTTAAAGCATTGTCCTTTTTCTTAGGAGCAGCGTCCTTGTCCTTCTTAGTTACCTCAGCAGTGGTCTTTTCTTTCTTTTCAGACATTTCACTTACCTCCGGATTACTTTGTTTCCCTATGGAGAGTGTGTTTCTTGCAGAATCTGCAATACTTGTTCATCTCAATTCTGTCGGGAGTGTTCTTCTTGTTTTTCTTTGTGTTGTAGTTTCGCTGTTTGCACTCTGTGCAAGCTAATGTGATTTTTACTCTCATTTTTTTCGGCACCTCCGTTAATACTTCGCCTGAAAAATCAGCAGACGAATAAGCCTTCCTCACTGAAAAATAGGCACAAAAAATAAGCCTCTTTCCCGAGGTACTTGGTATTGTATCACAGGAGTCAAGGCTTGTCAATAGATTTTTTATTTTATTTTAAGTTTTTTCGTACAGGGCACCCAAAAGTGCCCCGTAGTCATGTGAATAGATTAATTGTAATTGTTAACGAATATTTCGTTTTTCAAAAACTCATCAGAGTCTCCCTTTTTCGGGTTAAACCTGTATGTTGAATCAGAAACAGGTGTAAGCGTAAATTCAGTTACGTAATTGCTGCTTATCTCTTTATCATCAGTTACTGTGCACTTAATAGTGCCATCGGGCAAAATGGTATATTCTCCAAATGAATAATCGATTCCCTCATAGTAGTTATACGCAAATCCAAATGTCTTCTTATCAGACATTAATGCGACTCTCGTGTAATATTCAGGGTCCATACTAGAATCTTCAAGGTCTAAAACAAGGGTTGCTGTTTTATTTTTTCTTTCTTTTTCAAGAGTCTCGGTTTTTTCACGATATTCGGACAACTTTTGACAATAAAGTTTACCACAGGAATATTCTCCATCAATCTCGTCATAATCAATCCAATTCTCCTCGGCTTCCCCGTTAGTCCACGTGTGATAAACCGATACAGGCTCATAAAAACTATCCCACCAAATATATGTTGGGATTAAAAACTGCGGTGTACCATCTTCCAACATTCTAAAGGCTATTGATGTTACAAGGAAATCGTCAAATTCACCATAATCTGATGCTCTCAACGATGCTTTAACATCTGCTTTTATCTCCTGTTCAGACGCTCCTGCCATTTGATAAGCATCTTCTAAAGTAATTTCCTTTTTAGTTTCTTTATCATAAACAGAGGAAGAAACGCAATAACAATAATTAAAGTTATTACTGTACTTTATTGCACCATATTCATATACCAAATTAAGATACCTATCGGTCGATGTTGGTAATGTCCAGGCTGAGCAATCCCAACCATATTCATAGTTTTCCTTTAGAACATCATCGGAAAATTTTTCGATTTGTGTTTTTATTTTATTATTGATTCTTGTGATTTCTTCGTTTTCTTCACCATAAATCTGAGGGATTTCGGTTATAACACGGATTGTTGAGTAACCATTAGCACAATTTATTATTTCGCTTCGTCTGTTTTTTATATCTATATATGCTCCGGATTGTGGTGCTGTGTCTTTATCCTTTTTATCTTCTTCGAGAACAACCTTTACCCATTCGAGGTCAAGTTCTTCACCCTCGTGCTTTTTGTCTGCTTCTTCGAAGGTTTCTTCACTGATTTCATTCTTTTCATCATCAGTAGTATCATTATGAAGTTCCTCATAATACTTATCGTTTTCTTTATAATACTCCTCATCTACTTTAACAATACATTCTTTTTCAGGAAGCACATTATA
>JAZNTF010000216.1:0-1929 GCA_045591625.1 Candidatus Fimenecus sp. | reverse complement strand
CCCTTATTTCAAAGGTCCCAAGTCTTCCTGACGGCAATCCACACATTGGCAAACTATTCGGTTGCGGTGCTGAACACTATTCGTGGGGTCCAAGACTTCATGAATATCTTAAAGAACTTAATGAAAGGACTTTCAAGAAATTTCCTGAAAGCTTTTGTGTTGCAGAGCCTTGCAGTACAGGTATTGAAATGGTTAAGCTTATTTCAGATGATTCACGACAAGAAGTTCGTCAGGCATTCCTTTTTGACCATATTGAGAATCCGGGTAAACAAAAATATCAGGATTATAAATATGACCTTAAATACCTGAAAGAGGCTTTTATAAAATATCAACTTTCTCTTTGTGGCTCATCATGGCCATCATTCGTTATTGAAAATCACGATAATCCACGAATGGTTTCAAAGGTTAATCCTGACCCTCGGTTCAGAAAACCACTTTCAAAACTCCTCGGTACAATGGTGCTGACAACTCGTGGTACACCATATATTTACCAAGGTCAGGAATTGGGTATGATGAACTGTGATTTCAACAATATGAGTGAAATTCGTGATGTTGAGGCAATTAACAGATATAACGAAAATATTGAAATAGGCAGAAATGAAACAGAAATTTTTGCAGAAATTCTGGCAGGCGGAAGAGATAATGCAAGAACTCCTATCTGTTGGGATGATAGCGAAAATGCAGGGTTTACGAAAGGTTTACCTTGGATTAGAGTCAATAGTGACTATAAAGAATGTAATGCAAAAGTACAGCTTGAAGATTCAACAAGTCCTTTCAATTATTACAAAGCACTTATGGCACTTCGTAAAGAAAATAAGTCAACTCTTGTTTATGGTGATTTCAAACCAATTGAAACAAATGATGAAACATTCTGCTTTTACAGAGAAAGTGCTGAAAGCAAATTCTGTATTGAGATGAATCTCACAGAAAATATTATTGAAAGACCAATTTCCGTAGAAGGGGAATGTGTGCTTTCAAATTATTTTGTATCTGCAGATAAGCTTCGTGCGTATGAAGTGAATATTTATAGAGTAAAAAACTGAGTCAGGAGATGTTAAAATGCGTAAAAACATAAAAATAATTCTTATTATCTTAGCCTTACTTATAGGTAATCTTGTGGCGGGAATAATTTATTTTGAAATTGAACCTGAAAATACAGATATTAACTATGCACCTGCAGATTCACAGAAAACAACGGACACAACAATAAGATTCAATTCTAATGGTAAGCTCAAAATATTACATATTGCCGACACACATCTTGCTAATGATAAGCATTTTGATTCATCAATATGGGTTATTGCTAATGCTTGTGATGTTGAAAAACCAGACCTTGTTGTGCTTACAGGTGATAATACAAAGCCTTACGAGGACCCTGAAGAAACAAAGAAGCTTATTAATTCACTTATGAATATCTTTGAGTCAAGAAATATTCCTGTTGCCGTAACTTTTGGTAATCACGATTCAGAAGCCGGACCAATGTCAAGAAAAGATATTATGGAATATTACAAGACATTCTCTTGTGTAATATCTGCAGGTGATGAAGAAGATTTCAAAAATTGTGCAACATTTAATATCCCTGTTCTGGCATCTGACAGTGACAAGGTAAAATTCAATCTTTGGGTGTTTGACTCGGGCGATTATGATGAAGATGACCCAAGACACTACGACAGAGTAAGAACTGAACAAATTGAGTGGTACAAAGAAACTTCTGCAAAACTTAAAGAAGAAAACGGTGGCGAAACCGTTAATTCAGTAGTTTTCCAGCACATCATTGTTCCTGAAATTTATGATGTTCTTAAAAAGGTTGATTCAAAGAAGCTATTTTCAGAAAAACATGTTTATAATGAAGATGAATATTATATGTTCGACCCAGAAAATACAAACTATGGTACGCTCAATGAATATCCATGTCCGGGTTATTACAAC
>JAZNTF010000215.1:0-4741 GCA_045591625.1 Candidatus Fimenecus sp. | reverse complement strand
GTTTATATGAGAGTTTTAACAGTAGAAAATGTAAAAAAAGTTGAAGAAATAGCAAATAACAGTGGCATATCTTATTTGCAGTTAATGGAAAATGCAGGTACATATTGTGCAAGAATCATTCGTAAGACCTATCCAAAGAGTAATAAGGTGCTGATTATTTGCGGAAAAGGAAAAAATGGCGGAGACGGATTTGTAATTGCTCGTAAACTTCATGAAAACAATTACGATGTAACTGTTTTGATGGCATTTGGTCTGCCACGAGATGAGATTTCTTCTGAAATGCTGTCCCGTGTCCGTGCTCTTGAAATTCCTGTTGTATATTACGATAGTAAGGGTACAACGGATAAGTATTTTGATGAAGCACAGTTGATTGTGGACTGTATTTTTGGTGTGGGTTTTCACGGAAGCACTGACCCATTGACTCAGTCTCTTATATCAAAAGTTAATTCTGCTTCTGCTACTGTTGTCAGTGTAGATATTCCGAGTGGTCTTGAAGGCAATAGCTCAAAAATAGGTGAGTGTGCGGTAAAGGCAGATGTAACTATTGCCATACTCACTTTAAAGCCGGTACATGTGCTTAAACCATCCGTCGAACAATGTGGAAAAGTTGTGGTAGCACCTATCGGAATACCTGAAATATGCTTTAAGAGAGTTTCTGCAAGCTTGTTTACAGTAAATACTGAAGAGGTGAAAGCTTTCTTCGGTAAGCGTGATGCAACAAGTCATAAGGGTACTTTTGGCACAGTGCTTGTAATAGGAGGCAGTTATGAAATGCCGAATGCACCATATTTCGCATCACAGGGTGCTGTGAATAGTGGAGCAGGACTTGTAAAGGTGGCATTTCCTTCTGTAATGTACAGTGCAATAGCACCAAAAACCTATGAACAGACTTTAGTGCCTCTTGAAAGCAATAAATCAGGAAGAATATCACAAAATGCTATTAAAAGACTTGAAAAAGAATTAAAAAAATGCTCCTGTGTCATTGTTGGTTGTGGAATGGGATGTGACGAAGATACAAAGGCTGTTGTAGAATTTGTAATCGGAAATTCAGAAGTGCCAATAATTCTTGATGCAGATGGAATAAATTGTATAAAAAATAATATAGATATAATAGATACTGCGAAAGCGCCTGTTATATTGACACCACATCCAAAGGAAATGTCACGACTTGCCGGTATCTCTGTTGAAGAAATTCAGGAAAACCGAGGTGCCATTGTGCAAAGCTTTACAAAGGCTCATAAGTCTGTGCTTGTGCTTAAAGGTGCATCTACTCTTGTAGGGTGTACAGAATTTGACGATATGTATGTTAATTCCTCAGGTAATCCGGGAATGGCAACCGGCGGTAGTGGTGATGTGCTCGGTGGTATAATCGCATCTTTTGTGTCACAGGGTCTTGATATCTTCAGAAGTGCAATAGCAGGTGTCTATATTCACGGTATGACGGGTGATGCCGTTACAGAGAAATATTCAATGATGGGCAACACTCCGTCTCTAATATTGAAGGAAATGCCTCGTGTGCTTGGTGAGTTTGAATAAATGAAAAAACTTCTTTGTGTTTTTGTGTGTATTCTGTTTTTGTCAGGGTGCGGAAAAATAAATACAAAGGAAAATAAAAATGAAATACCTGATTTTATAGGATTCAGTACGGATGTGAAAACAACACTTAATAATGTGGATTTGTGTGCAAGTGCCACTTATAATGAAATTACAGGGCTTTCTGTAGTTGTGAATTCCCCTGAATCAGTAAAAGGTATGAAAATAATGTGTAAGGACGGCGAATGTAAAATTGATTTTCATGAGCTGTCCTTTGTTATTCCTCATAAAAAATTGCCTTTTACATCATTTTTTGTGTCCCTTGAATCCTGTGCTGAAAATGCCGAAACTTCAACGTTTGAAAATGGATGTTATTCGTATAATATTAATGGTAATGTGTGTTGTCTCTATGTTGATGAAGAAACAAAGCACTTTCAGAAACTTTCTATTAATGGAAATGATGTGCTTTTTTTCGAAAAATTCCAATATGTAATGGGACAGACTTAATAAAAACAGAATAGTATGTATTACTCCATTATTTTTTACTCTCAATGTTTATTTTTACAAAATTAAGGTAAGAATAAAAATGTAAGGAGTGATACGAAAAATGAATGTTAAAAGAGGGGACATATATTACGCTGATTTAAGTCCTGTTGTAGGCTCTGAACAAGGTGGAGTCAGACCTGTACTTATAGTGCAAAACGATGTTGGTAATAAATATAGTCCCACGGTAATTGCTGCTGCCATTACAAGTCAGCAGGATAAAACAAGAATGCCCACACACATAAATGTAAACGGAGATACCTGCGGACTCAGTAAAGATTCTGTAGTCTTACTTGAACAGGTCCGTACAATAGATAAACAACGATTAAAAGAACGAATGGGAAATCTATCAATCGCAGATATGAATAAAATCAACAAAGCATTAACAGTTTCGTTTGGATTAATATAAATAAAAACCGATTATGCCTCCCTCTGACGAGGGAGGTGTCTGCGATAGCAGACGGAGGGAGAGAAAGAAAAAATAAATATTAAAAATCTATTAATTTTACATAAAACACTTGACGAATTGTAAAAATATGGCTAAAATATAATTAGCACTCGAAAGGCTAGAGTGCTAAAATTTGTATTTATAACTTTCAGGAGGTAATATAAAATGACTATTAAACCACTTGCAGACAGAGTTGTACTCAAGTCTTGTGAAATGGAAGAAACAACAAAGAGCGGTATCGTTCTTGCTGCTTCTGCACAGGAAAAACCACAGATTGCTGAGGTTGTTGCAGTAGGTCCTGGTGGACTTGTTGACGGAAACGAAGTAAAAATGTATGTTAAGGTTGGCGATAAGGTAATTATCGGCAAATATTCAGGTCAGGAAGTTAAGATGGACAAAGAGGAATACACAATTGTTCGTCAGGCAGAAATTCTTGCTATTGTAGAATAAGGGAGGGCTTTATAGATGGCTAAACAGATTATTTATGGTGAAGAGGCAAGAAAAGCTCTTCAGAATGGTATTGATAAATTAAGCAATACAGTTAAAATCACACTTGGACCAAAAGGTAGAAATGTAGTTCTTGACAGAAAATATGGTGGTCCACTTATCACTAACGATGGTGTTACAATTGCAAAGGAAATCGAACTTGAGGATGCATTCGAAAATATGGGTGCACAGCTTGTTAAAGAAGTTGCAACAAAGACAAATGATGTTGCCGGTGATGGTACAACAACTGCTACACTTCTTGCACAGGCTCTTGTTCGTGAAGGTATGAAGAACGTTGCAGCCGGTGCTAACCCAATGGTAGTTAAAAAGGGTATGCAGGCTGCTGTTGATGCAGTAGTTGCAGAAGTACTTAAAAATGCAAAACCTGTTGATTCATCAGAAGATATCGCAAGAGTTGCAACAGTTTCTGCTGCTGACGAATATGTTGGTAATCTTATTGCTGACGCTATGGCAAAGGTTACTGCTGACGGTGTTATCACAATTGAAGAATCAAAGACAAGCGAAACATATTCTGATGTTGTTGAAGGTATGCAGTTTGACCGAGGTTACATCTCACCGTATATGGTAACAGATACAGATAAGATGGAAGCAGTTATCGACGATGCTCTTATTCTTATTACAGACAAGAAAATCGGTAATATTCAGGAAATCCTTCCTCTTCTTGAACAGATTGTTCAGTCGGGACAGAAGCTTGTTATTGTTGCTGAAGATGTTGAAGGTGAAGCACTCTCAACTCTCCTTGTAAATAAACTTCGTGGTACATTCACTTGTGTTGCTGTTAAAGCACCTGGATTTGGTGACAGAAGAAAAGAAATGCTTCAGGACATCGCAATTCTCACAGGTGGTCAGGTAATCACATCAGACCTTGGTCTTGAACTTAAGGATACACAGCTCTTCCAGTTAGGTAAGGCAAAGCAGGTTAAGATTTCAAAGGAAAACACAATCATCGTTGACGGTGCCGGTGAAGTTGATGCAATTAAGGGCAGAATCGGACAGATTAAAGCTCAGATTGCTGAAACAACATCAGACTTTGACCGTGAAAAGCTTCAGGAAAGACTTGCAAAGCTTGCAGGTGGTGTTGCAGTTATCCGTGTTGGTGCTGCTACTGAAACAGAAATGAAAGAAAAGAAGCTTCGTATTGAAGATGCTCTTGCTGCTACAAAGGCTGCTGTTGAAGAAGGTACAGTAGCAGGTGGTGGTGTTGCTCTTCTCGGTGCTATCAAGGCTTGTGAAGCTCTTCTTGACACAGAAGATGCAGATTTCAAGACAGGTGTTAAGATTGTTCTTAAGGCTATTGAAGAGCCTGTTCGTCAGATCGCAGCAAATGCGGGTCTTGAAGGTTCAGTTATCGTAAATGAAATCGTTAACGCAAATAAAGTTGGTTACGGCTTCAACTTCGCAACAAGCGAATATGTTGATATGTTTGAAGCAGGTATCCTTGACCCTGCAAAGGTAACTCGTTCAGCACTTCAGAACGCATCATCAGTTGCAGCAATGGTTCTTACAACAGAATCACTCGTTGCTGATATTCCTGACCCTGCAGCTGAAGCAGCAGCTGCTGCAGCAATGGCTCAGGCAGGCGGCGGAATGTATTAATAAGTGTAAAACGCAAATTGCAAAGTGTAAAATGATTTTGTCGGCTCCCCTGAAAGGGGACCTGACATTTTGTCAAAAATGACTGAGGGGTTATATTGATTTTATTTCATTTCA
>JAZNTF010000214.1:0-6276 GCA_045591625.1 Candidatus Fimenecus sp. | reverse complement strand
ATCTCTCCCTCAGTCTCACTTCGTTCGACAGCTCCCTCGTCAGAGGGAGCCTTAATTACGCATTACGAATTCTGCATTCAGAATTACAATAACACGGGTTGTGGTTGTTTGTTGGTAGCAAGTACTTCTTTTACTGTATCGGGAATATATTTAAAATCTGCTACTATGGAGTTAGGTTTATTTATATAATCGTCCTGTTCCATAGGTACAAAATATATATTTTTACTATTCATAAGTAACCCTATGTTTTTCGCTGATGACCCAAGTGCATCGTTTGTAGAAACTGCAATTATAACGGGACGTTGATTTCTTAAATGTGCTTTTACTGCCAGTGTTACAGATGTGTCACTTATTCCGTTTGCAAGTTTGCCGAGAGTGTTACCTGTACAAGGTGCTATCACTAAAACATCAAGTAATTCTTTCGGTCCGATGGGCTCTGCGCCTGAAATCGTATAAATTATATTTTCCTTGCATATTTCTTCAATTTGCTCATTGAATTCCCTTGCTTTTCCGAATCTTGTGTCCGTTGTGTACGCTGTATGTGACATAATCGGGATTACCTTATATCCCTCATCAACTAATCTTTTCATTTGTGGAATTACCTTTTTAAATGTGCAAAATGAACCACAAAGGGCAAATCCCACAGTTTCTTTGCTCAATTTTACTCCTCCCTTTGCAGGTTTTCTTCTATTTTTTTACCGATTATTTCCCCTGCTGTTTTCGGTGTGTATTTTCCGGGTAATCCAAAGGCTTTTACCACATCTGCCGAATGCTTTCGTGCAAGATTAAAATCAAGTCCGTATGGTGCAGAGGCAAGCTCCATAATTTTACTGTCTTTTCTCATATTTTTCAGAGCTTCTTCATCTATAATCTGTGAGGGCACAGTATTTATGATAAAATCAAAATTATTTATAAGGCAAGGAAGCTTTGTCAAGGGCTGAGCAACACAGCTGTTTTTCACAGCATCTGCTCTTTGTTTTTCATTCCGTGCAAAAATAGTAACATTACAGGAAAGGGCAGTTAAAACTGATGCGGTTTCTCTTGCCACTCTGCCATAACCCGTTATGGCATATTTCCCTAAAGGCAACGCAAAATCTATATGCTCAAGAATAATTTTAAGTGCTCCGAAAGCAGTAAGCACTGCATTTTTATCAATGAATTCGCTATCATAATAATCAAAAAACGGTATTTCCGTTTCACGTAGTCGAGCCAATAACTCACCCTTTATTATTCCGCCAAAAACCAGATTATTTTTACCGAGAAAAGAAAGAAGTCGTTCAATTGAAATCTCTCGTTTCGAAAAAGGCATAACAATTGTTTTGTCATTTCTTGTAGCAGGTAGCGGAAGAATCACAACAGTATTATCTCCTATCATACCTTTAAGCTTATCCGTATCGTCATCCCAGTCAAAAAGTCCGTAGGAATCCACCTCATAACCTTTTTTACACAAGTACTCTTTGAGATATTTTTGCCGTTTATCTCCGCCTACAACTACAATATTTCTCATAAAACAACCTCCTTGCCTACTATTATGGTATGTTTTTTTAGAAAAAAGGTGATTTAGGTGTTTAAATTTTCTGAAAAATATACTATAATATAAAATGGTGATTAATATGAATGAAATTTCAGAAGTTTTAGAAAAAGTAAAAACAATACATTTCATCGGTATCGGTGGTAGCGGTATGTGTCCACTTGCCGAAATTCTGCACAGCAAGGGCTATGTATTACAGGGCTCTGACAACAACGAAAGTTCAATCGTTGACCGTATCCGCAAAATGGGTATCAAGGTTATGATGGGACAGAGAGCAGAAAATATTGAAGGTGCCGAAATGGTGGTTTATTCTGCTGCAATTTCAAAGGAAAACCCTGAGTTAAAGGCAGCGCTCGAAAGCGGTATTCCAACATTCCAGAGAGCTGAACTTTTAGGTGAAGTTTCCCGTCAGTTTACTAACTGTATCGGTATCTGTGGTACTCACGGAAAAACAACAGTAACTTCACTTACCGTACAGACAATGATTGAAGCAGGGCTTGACCCGTCCGCTGTTATCGGTGGTAAATTACCACTCACAAACAGTTACGGTCGAGTTGGCAATACAGAAACTATCGTTATGGAATCTTGTGAATATCAGGATACCTTCCTTAAAATGAGTCCTGATGTGGCTGTTATCCTCAATATCGACGAGGACCACCTTGAATATTTCAAGACAATGGAAAATCTCATTTTAAGCTTCACAAAATTTGCTTCTTCTGCAACAAAAGCAGTAATTTACAACGGTGATGATGAAAACACCCTTAAAGCCATCACTGACATTAAGGGTAAAGATATGATTTCATTTGGTTTTAAGGCTTCTAACGACTATTATGCTGAAAACATTGAAGAGTACAAGGGTGCATTCACAAAATTTGATGTAATGTATAAGGGTGAAAAGTTAGGCACTGTTGAGCTTTCAATTCCGGGCATTCACAATGTGCTCAATGCGCTTGCTGCGATTGCTTCTGCTGTTTATTCAGGTGCAAAGTTTGAGGATTGCATTAAAGGATTACAGGAATTCAAGGGTGCCGGTCGTCGTTTTGAAGATTTAGGCACATACAATGGTATTGACTTCGTTGATGACTATGCTCACCACCCTGCTGAGTTAAAGGTTACACTTGAAGCAGCAATGAAAATGGGCTACAATACAGTATGGGCAGTTTTCCAGCCTTTCACATATTCAAGAACTGCAATGCATTTTGACGAATTTGTTGATGTACTCAAAATTCCTGACAAATGTGTTATGACAGAAATTATGGGTTCTCGTGAAGTGAATACTTATGATATTTACACATCACAGTTAGCCGAAAAAATCCCCGATTCAGTCTGGTTCAACACTCAGGAAGAAGTTGCAGAATATGTTGTAAAAAATGCAAAAGCAGGTGATTTAGTCCTCACAATGGGTTGTGGTGACATTTACAAATCTGCATTTATGATGATTGAGAGTCTTAAAAATGGTACAGTTTAATAATTCCTGGGACATCCTCTTAAAGGATGAATTTCAGAAGCCATATTATCTCAACCTGAGAAAATTCCTTGTTCAGGAATACAAAACTCAGACAATTTATCCGCATATGAACAACATCTTTAATGCTCTTAAATATACGGACTATAAGGATGTTAAGGTTGTAATTTTAGGGCAGGACCCTTATCATCAGCCAAATCAGGCGCACGGGCTTTGCTTTTCTGTGCAAAAAGGTGTAAAAGCACCTCCGTCATTACAAAATATGTATAAGGAAATTCACGCTGAATACGGATACCCTATACCCGACCACGGTGAGCTTACATATTGGGCACAGCAAGGTGTTCTTATGATGAACACAGTTTTAACCGTAAGAGAGAGTCAACCAAACAGTCACAAAGGAATGGGTTGGGAGATTTTTACAGATAATGTAATTTCACTTCTTAATATGCGACCGGAACCAATGGTGTTCCTCCTCTGGGGAGCAAATGCCAGAGCAAAAAAGAAAATCATTACAAATCCTAACCATTTAGTGCTCGAGTCAGCACATCCAAGTCCTCTTTCTGCTTATAACGGATTTTTCGGAAACGGACATTTTAAAAAGGCAAATGAATTTCTTAAATCCCGTGGTTTGACAGAAATCGACTGGAGAATTGTATAAACATAACAGATATAACTAAACCCCACAAAGAACGAATCCTTGTGGGGTTATTTTTATTATTACTTATTATGCAACATCGCGTTCTACTGATATAGGGGTGAAAAGATATCCTTTTTCAATATACTTTGAAAGGTCTTCTTTGATGCTAAGCTTAATTTTTCCTGTTTCCGAATTATAATTATCCTTATTCAAGGAGATGGTAACAGGGACATCAAAAGTATCTACTCCTCCGATATATGAAACAGTTATGCTGATAGTATTGTTATTGTATTTTGCTAAAATAGCATAATCATCTGTGTTTACTTTTCCATCATTTTCAAACTCAACCTCAAATACAGGTTCAGCTTTTGTACCCACATTCTTTATGCCTCTTATAACTTCAAACACATTAGTCAATATATCCTTTTCACTCTTAGGAATACCGTCATCTTCTTCCTCTTCTTTTTCAACGAAAAGAACCTTGTATTCCTTTGATACAGAGTCTAATATGAAGCCATATTCGATGTATGCATCTGCATCACTGGCAATTTCAACAACAGCTTTTTCTGTTTCCTTGTCATATTCAACTCTGTCAGTATAAATGAACACACTACCTGAACGTGTTGTGCCGTCTTCAATCTTGAACTCAATCTTGAATTCAATTTTCTTGTTAGTTGTGACTGTTGTTATTGTATAATTTTTTGTTTCAACCTCATCTTTGACTCTTACAACAATTTCAGGTGCGTCCTTTGTTCCGACATTTTCTACCATTTCAATTGCTTCATAAATATTTACTTTTTTAACATCACTAAGGCCGATGACTTTATATTCAATAACAAACTCATCTTCACCAACAAGTCGTTTTTTAACTCTTTCAAGATCGTTAATGCTTTTATAATTAACCTTGAATGTTACTTTGACAATATCACCGTTGGATAATCCTTCTTCAGAATCCTTGTCAATAGAATATGCAATGAAGTTCTGGAAATTATCACCATCATAGGTTTCACCGTCATAGTTTTTGCCGTATAATTCCTTTGCCATTGCTTCGTAATCAATGAAATCTTCACTGATTGTTCCATATCCGTCAGCGCCATCAAACACTGCGTCTTCATTGATAAACTTCTCAATCTTAACCTGATTGAACAATGAGGAAACCGCAATTATACCCACAATTATTACTAAAGGAATAGCCCAGAATGCAACAGCAATCCCTTTGCCACCACTCTTTTTGCTTCTTGTTCTTGCAGGAGCTGCAGTTCTTTCTGTATTAGTCTGTCTTGAAGCTCTTACCGGTCTTTCAAAACCAATTGGTCTCTCAGTACCCACAGGTCTTGTAGTTCTAACCGGTCTTTCAGCACCCACAGGTCTTTCGGTACTCATTGGTCTTGTTGCTTCTATCGGGCTTGTTGCATCCATAGGAGCATTGTCAATCGGAGTATTTGTTCTTTCGGAACGGATTGGACGTGGCTGAGAGTTATTCGCAGCTCTTCTTTCACGAACAGGTCCGCTACTTACAAATTTGTCGAGGATTTCATCTGTTATGACTACATCATAACGGGAGTCACTTACGATATCAACTACCTCCGGCTCAGGAGTTACTACTTTAGATTCAGGAGCTACCGCCTTTGGCACAGGAGATACCTCTTCCGGTTCTAATAATAGTGTACCACATTTTTCACAGAGCACAGCATTATCAGATAACTGTGCACCACACTTTTTGCAATACATTTTTCACATTCCTTTCGGTTGAGTTATAGTTAATTATAGAATAATAACCATATTTTGTCAACAAAACCGGACCGTTACTTTAGTTACTGTCATATTTTTAGTTATGTAATTAAGTAATTTTTTCAAAATATAAGTTAACATATCAATCTTTACAAAAAAATAAACCAAAGACCATGAATGTCCTTGGTTCATCAATTTCAAATGTACTTAAATATTAAAGTGCATCTGTATCCGGAATTGTAACATCTTCTGTTGTTGTTTCCTCTGTTGTTGTTTCTGTTGTTGTTTCTTCGTGAATTGGGTCATCACAGAATAAACATGCAGTACCTACTACAGGAATTGCACTCATAAGAACAAGTACAGCACCCATGATGATAGCTAACTTTGTGAACTTATTTTTCATGCCTTTCACCTCCCGAATACATACAATTATGTTGATTATATGCTTCAAAGTAATGGAAAATTCCTTTCCCACCTATTCAGCATATATATTTTACCATACCTTGTCAATAAATTCAATTAAAATTTATCACAGTAGATAAAGAGATTTGTTATTATTTTTGAACATAATAAACAAAAAGAGCCAATGACTATAATCATCGGCTCGATTCATTAAGAATTAAAGTGCGTCTGTGTCAGGAATTGTAACTTCTTCAGTTGTTGTTTCCTCTACTGTTGTTGTTTCTTCGTGAATTGGTTCATCACAGAATAAACATGCAGCACCTACCACTGGAATTGCACTCATAAGAACAAGTACAGCACCCATAATGATAGCTAACTTTGTAAACTTGTTTTTCATGCCTTTCACCTCCTTGAAAAACTGTGTCAATGTCCTATATGTCTTATTTATAAAAAATAAACACTTTTTCAACAGAAAATGACCTTCTGTTTATAAACATATAAATACAAAGA
>JAZNTF010000213.1:0-8246 GCA_045591625.1 Candidatus Fimenecus sp. | reverse complement strand
ATCCTTAGGTTGACACTCATCAACATCAAAACGCTCAACAAAATACGCATCTATTAATACTTGAATGAAAGTAGTTTTAGTAATAATATGTGAATAAGCATAATCCCTTATTTTTTTGTTTATCAGATCGATATCCTCGTGTCTTATTTTTCCTTTATAACCATTTTCTAGGATTGCAATACACGCAGCTAGTTTTTTTATTGAATCTTCAATTATCGTAAGATCAACAAAATGAGTGAAGACATGCTTATGCTTACCGGTACTTGTATCGAACTTTGAACCTCTTATCGAATCGTTTGCCTTAAAACCTTTGTAGGTTAGTAAAGCTCCTATTCGATTACTTTTGGCCACGACATCTTTATAATGGACACTCACAAGTGCTCCACCTAACCTAGTATCCTGATGCCATTTGAGATAAATACGCTCGAGTTGAACTTTTAAGTTTTTTAAGTGTTCAACTTTAACCTCTGCTCGAACAGGGAGATTCTTAGGTCCAGGCTTATTCGGGTTAGGTTGATATTCAAATTGTCCTTTTAGGTGCAGTACACTATTCATTAACTATTCTCCTTCAACTCTCTTGAAACCTGACTTTTCGAAACTCCTGTAAGAAGTTCAATTTCTCTGACCGTAAATCCTTTATTTTGTAATTCTTTCAAATCGGTAGCTGATGTTCCGGTTATAGAAATATATAGACGTTTCAAATAATCATAGGGATTATTTGAATCGCTGAACGCTAATGCAGTTTTTATAGAATTCTTTAATTCACCTGGCATCAATACGGGGTTCATTAGCTTGACTATTTTTCTTAGCAACTTGACATTACTTCTTGCAAACTTGAACTTTGAAAGCATTGCTTCTGCGATTCTTTCAGAAATCTCAACCAAATCTTCCAAAGTATATCGATCAAAATCAACTACTGCATCAAAACGTCTACTTATTGCTTTGTCAAAATGCTTATACAGATTTGTTGTGGCAATTAAAACCACTCTCTCGCTAAGATTGTCAAGTCCCTTCAAAACTGTTGTAGTAGCTCTTCCCATTTCGCGCAAATCATTAGAATTTGTTCTGTCTAATGCAATAGCATCTATTTCATCAAATAAGATCAAAATCTTTTCTGGGTGTGCCATATTATTGATTTCACGGAATAGCTCTGTTATATTTTTCTGAGTTTGCCCCAATTTACTATCGACAATCGCTGAAAAATTAACCATAAATATCTCACGATCTAAAATACGAGCCATTTGTTTAACAGTTTCAGTCTTACCTGTACCTGGAGCACCTTGAAATAAAAACTTATTTACTCCCGCATTGTGACCAATTGCGTTAATTATACCCATAATATCATTTTGAATACTTTCAGGTAATGGCAAAGTTTCATGTGATTCGCTCATCTTTTCAAAAAAAGATGATTCGTTATCATGAATCTGCGGAACAAAAGTATTCGCATTTGACATCAAAGCCATAATATATTCAGCCAATTGATAATCTCCCGATCGGTCAAAATCACGTGCGATTTCGTAAGCTTCATTTCTAAATCCCGCATCATTCTCCTCGGAGTAATATTTAATTAAATTGATTATATTTTTCTTTTTCATATTAAAACCTCCGTCCTTTATATATTATACCCATAACGGGACAAAAGTCAATAGTTTTGGGACAAAAATTTGATATTTAATTCTAGCTTTTACCTTGTGCTTTATTCAAAAGTCCCCTTAAACCAAAAGTTTTCAGAAGACTTTTCAAATATGAATTAATACACCTAAACAAACTCAATATGTCATTGTATAAAACAAAAAAACCAAGGCTATTTCTAACCTTGGTTCTTTTCTTTTTCTGTCAGATGTCCACTTTCACGGCGAAGCCGCCTGTGAAGAAATAATAGGTGTTCGTCTGACTTTCGTTTGGTGGAGATGGCGAGAGTCGAACTCGCGTCCGAAAACCTATTCCTGAAACTTTCTACGAGCGTAGTTTATCTATTGGAATTCCCTACGGGACAGCCGACAAACAGGCATTGCTTTCGGTAGTCTTGTTATGTGTGACGGACTACAAGACAATTATCCGTTCACATTTACTGCTAAATGACACTCCGTACCGAGCCGCAGTCCTCTCGGGGGAATGCTCGCCGCTAATTAAGCAGCAAGAAGTACTTTTTCGTTTTTGTCGTTTATTTTTGATAAACCGTCCGTTTTATGGTGGTCAGACTCCACCGCTCGCTTATCGCAGTTCAAAATCCCCGTCGAAATCCTTTCATCCCCGGATATATAATTAGGAATTGCGAATTATCTCATGCGTTCTTTCATGGAGCGTTCAATTGTTCTTTGAGCTTCCTTTTTAGCGGCAACATCACGTTTGTCGTAAAGATTTTTACCTTTACAAAGACCAACTTGAACCTTTGCTCGTCCTTTTTTGAAATAAACAGATAATGGAATGAGGGTAAGACCATCTTGTTTTGTTGTACCAAGAAGTCTCATAATCTCTTTTTTGTGCATTAAGAGTTTGCGCACTCTCATTGGGTCACGGTTGAAGATGTTTCCGTGGTCATAAGGACTTATATGCATACCATTGACGAAAAGTTCTCCTTCAACGATACTGCACCACGCATCCTTAAGGTTGCATTTCCCTTGACGGAGAGATTTGACCTCTGTACCCACAAGCTCAATACCTGCTTCATAGCTCTCAATGACGAAATAATCATGAAGAGCTTTTTTATTTTGTGCAACTGTAGTATTTTCTTTTTTCTCTGCCATGATTATTCCTCCTTTTTGAGTTGATATGAAAATTACAGGCGATTTACGAATCACCCATACATAATTATAACAGATTTCTGCCTTGTAATGCTCTGGAAAGTGTTACCTCATCTGCATATTCAAGGTCACTACCTACAGGGATGCCGTATGCCAATCTGCTGACCTTAATTCCCATAGGTTTTAAAAGTCGGGCAATGTACATAGCGGTTGCTTCACCTTCAGCAGTAGGATTTGTTGCCATAATAACTTCGTTGACAGAATCGTCGGCCATACGCTGAATCAATTCCTTAATTCGGATATTATCAGGACCAATACTGTTCATAGGAGATATTACACCATGTAAAACATGATATGTACCCTTATATTCATGTGTACGTTCAAAAGCAGTAACATCTCTTGGGTTTTCAACGACACAGATTATTGATTGGTCTCGTTTTGCATTACTGCAAATGGTGCATTTTTCACCCTCTGTAAGATTACAACAAATGTTACAAGTATGTATATTATTGTGAGCATCGTTTATGGCGTCAACAAGACTTTTTGTGCCTTCGTCATCAAGACCAAGAATATAATATGCCATTCTCTCCGCCGATTTTACACCGACAGAGGGCATTTTGCGAAATTCTTCAATCAATTTTTCAAGGGATACAATAGCCATAAAAATGCTCCAAAAACAAATAAAATTAGAATCCGAGTCCTGGAATATTCATTCCGCCTGTGATTTTACCCATTTCTCTTTCTGCTGTTTCGTCAGCCTTTCTCATAGCTTCGTTAACTGCAGCAATAAGTAAATCTTCAAGCATTTCAACATCTTCAGGGTCAACAACATCCGGCTGAATTTTAACTGAAACAAGCTGATGCTTACCGTTTACTGTAACATCAACAGCTCCGCCACCTGCAGAAGCATTGTATTCTGCTTCTTCACATTCCTGCTGAACACGAGTCATATCCTCCTGCATCTGCTGGATACGCTTCATCATATTTGCCTGTCCGCCTTGATTTGGTATTCTTGCTTTCATTTTTTTATTCCTCCTCAATATTTACACCGAGATTACGTGCTTTTGCCACAAGGTCAGAAAGCGGATTTTTCGGTGTTTCTTCGTGCTTGTTATTATAAACAGCAAGAGTATATGCTTTGCCGGTTATTTGCATAACGACTTCTTTGATTGTTCTCGAATAATCACCTGTTTTAAGATACATTTCTAATACCGGCGACCCTTTGATTAAAAGGTATTTTCCCTGATGAATAAATGCTGATGAGCCGGTGAGCATTGCAATAAGGCTCTTATCCTGTGAGAAAAGTCTTTCGAGGACTTCAGGCCATTTATCAAAAGGAATGGTACCTGTATTCTGCGGTAAAAACTTCTCTTCCTGTGGAGCCGGAGGAGGTTCCGGTAGAGGAATTTCTTCTTTTTCTTCCTTCGGCTGTGGTCGCTCAGGTTGCATTTCTGCAACCGGCTCAGGCTTTTTCTCCGGTGTTTGTTTTGTCTCAACAGGAGCAGATTTTTCTGTTTTAATCGCTATTTTTCCTGACGCTACCATATCTTCAAGTTCATTTAGTCTGCGAAGTATAGCACTCATATCGTTATCGAGAGCAGGGGTGCAAAGTCTTATAATACAAAGCTCTGCACTTGTTCTTCTGTTAGCACCTTGCTTCATTGTAGATGCAGCTGCCGTGAGTATATCAATGCAAGACAATATGGTTGCAAGAGTAGTTTTTGCACTTTGCTGACGAATGATTTCAATTTCACCTTCAGAGCAGATAATCATATCCTGAAAATACTTAACTGCCTTTGAAACCATAAGATTTCTGAAATGACTTGTAAGCTCTGTGATGAGTCTTTCCATATCACAGGAATCGTTATAAAGCTTGTTTACAACTTCTAATGCCTTTGCCGCATCCTTTTCAATGATGCATTCGCAAAGCTCAAAGATGTATTCTCGTCCCGCAAGACCGGCACTGTTTGCAACGACAGCAGAGTCAATAATTCCTTCGTGAGAAGAACAACGGTCAAGAAGTGATAACGCGTCACGCATAGCACCGTCGGCAATTCGCGCTATAAGCATTGCTCCGTCATCGGAAATCTGAAGCTTTTCCTTGACAGCCACTTCCTTAAGTCTTTCGGCAATAGCTTCAGGCGGAATACGCTTGAAATCAAATCGCTGACAACGTGAAAGAATAGTTGACGGAAGCTTATGCACCTCGGTTGTTGCAAGTATAAAAATTACGTGTGCGGGAGGTTCTTCAAGAGTTTTAAGAAGGGCATTAAACGCACCGATTGAAAGCATATGAACTTCGTCAATAATATAGACTCTGAATTTTGCGTTTGCAGGAGTAAAATTAGCCTCCTCACGCAAATCACGGATATTGTCAACGCCGTTATTTGATGCAGCGTCGATTTCAATTATATCAAGAATAGCACCTGAATCAATTCCTGTACAAATTTCGCATTCATTACAAGGATTTCCGTCGTGAGAATCAATACAGTTTACTGCTTTGGCAAGGATTTTTGCACAAGAAGTTTTACCTGTTCCACGAGAACCGGTAAAGAGATAGGCGTGACTGGTTTTGCCTGTCTTGACTGCATTTTCAAGTGTTGTTGTAATATGCTCCTGACCGACAACATCAGTAAATGTTGACGGACGGTATTTTCGATAAAATGCACGATACAAAGTCATTCCTCCTTGCAATATTAAAAAACGCCTTAACTCAGTCATGTGTCGTGCAGGCAGACTGTGGCGCCCGATGCAAACCGTTTAATGCTGCTCGGTTCCCCGCCTGACATGGTTCACGGCGCCTCGCCGCACAGGACCCACACGGCACACGACTGAATTAAGGCATCTCATTCGTTTCAAGCTATTATACTATATATCTCTCATAATTTCAAGAGAAAAATATATACTATTTTTATTGTAGTTGCAACTAATTTGTGTTAAAATTGTTTTGAATAATTTATATTACATAAATTGGAGGGTCAGGAATGTATAATATTGTTCCACAACCTGTAAGCATATTTATAAATCAGGATAAAAAAGGTTTCACTCTTCATGCGGGGACTATAATTTCACCTTATCCTTTTGTGGATGAGTTTATATCCTTTGTCAGAAAAACCTTACATAAAAAGGTGATTTCTCATGAAGATACCGGTGAAGAAAGGTCAATTATTCTGAAAATTGACGAGTCAGTAGAGCACGATGAAGGTTATACTATAAAATGTGAAAACAGACGAGTTTTTATTAATGCAAAAACCCAGACCGGTTTGTTTTACGGATTGCAGACCCTGAAACAGATGCTATTGCAGACGAACGGTAAGCTTCCATATACTGAAATTACAGATTATCCTCGTTTTGAATATCGTGGCTTTATGCTTGACTGTGGCAGATATTTTTATACGGTTGATGAAGTGAAAAAAATTGTTGACCTCATGGCTCTTCACAAGCTGAATGTATTGCATTGGCACCTGACAGAAGACCAGGGCTGGAGAGTAGAAATAAAGAAATATCCGCTTTTAACGGAAAAAGGTTCAAAAAGAAGTCATACCAATTTTAACCATAAACCTCACGGTGGATATTATACACAGGATGATGTTAAGGAAATTGTAAAATATTGTCACGACAGAAAAATAAAAGTTATTCCTGAATATGATATTCCGGGACACAGTGTAGCTGCTATTTCCTGTTATCCTGAACTTTCCTGTCTCGACAGAAAACTTGAGGTTGCTACTCATTGGGGAGTAAAGCACGATATCCTCTGTGCGGGTAAGGAAAGCACATATAAATTTGTTTATGATATTCTTGATGAATTAATTGAGCTTTTCCCTGATAAGATTATTCATATCGGTGGTGATGAGGCTGTTAAAATGCGTTGGAAAACCTGTCCTTATTGTCAACAGGCAATAAAAGATAACGGATTAAAAAATGAAGATGATTTGCAGATATTCTTTATGGGGAAGGTTAATGAATATCTTAAATCAAAAGGGTATTCGTCCGTTATATGGAGTTATGACAAAATAGAAAACGCAGAAAACTTAAATTCTGATATTGCCTGGACTGTATGTGGTATGGGTGATGACAAGGAAATGGTCGAAACCGAAATAAAAAGAGGAAGAAAATTAATAAACACACATTGTTATCCGTATTATTTTGATTTCCCTTATGGCTGGGTTTCATTAAAGCAGGTTTGCGACGACAATGGTGCGTTGACAGATGATGATAGTGAAACATGGGGAATAGAGGCTCAAATGTGGACTGAATATGTTCCTGATATGAAGCGTCTTGAATTCCTCACATTTCCAAGATTAGGTGCAATGGCAGAAAATGCGTGGGCAGAAAAGGGGTATCCGTCATTCACCACTTTTATGCATAAGATAAGTGATTATTATAAGGTTCTGGATGTATATGATGTTGGATATGCTCCGGCAAAAAAAGCGTGTCCGTCATTTGTATATAAACATGCTTCTTCACTCTGGTTTAAACGAAGAGTTTTCCATTGGCAAGGACTACACAATTTAATTGATGATAAAAAAGCAGAAAAGGAAGCAAAAGTATTGAGGGAAAAAATAAAAAGATAAAAAACAACTAAAAGAAAGGGAATAGTTAAAAATTATCTATTTATATAAGAGGTGTTATACGAATGAAAAAATACGTACTTGCAATTGACCAGGGAACAACAAGTTCCCGTGCAATTCTTTTTGATAAAAACGGTAATATTTGTTACAAGGCTCAACACGAGTTTAATCAGATTTACCCTCATACAGGTTGGGTTGAACACAATCCGATGGAGATTCTTTTCTCACAGCTGCAATCTGTTATGGAGGTTATGTCTCAAAGTAAGGCAACGACAGAGGACATTGCTTCAATCGGAATTACAAATCAGCGTGAAACAACAATTGTATGGGATAAATCAACAGGCAAACCTGTTTATAATGCTATTGTATGGCAGTGCAGAAGAACTGCAGATATGTGTGAAAAAATCAAGGCAGATGCTGAATTGACACAATACATAAAAGACCATACCGGACTTGTTGTTGACGCATATTTCTCAGGAACAAAAATTAAGTGGATTCTCGATAATGTTGATGGTGCAAGAGAGCTTGCAGAAAAAGGTCAGCTTCTTTTCGGTACTGTTGAAACATGGCTTATCTGGAATCTTACAGGCGGTGCAGTACATATTACTGACTATTCAAATGCATCTCGAACAATGCTTTTTGATGTTGATAAGCTTTGTTGGGACGAATATCTTTGTGAAAAAATCGGTGTTCCAATGTCAATGCTTCCTAAATGTGAACCGTCAAGTAAGGTTTACGGAACAGTTGCAAAGAGTGTTATGGGTATTGAAGAGTTGGCAGGTGTGCCAATTTCAGGCGCAATCGGTGACCAGCCTGCAGCACTTTTCGGTCAGGGATGTTTCGAAAGTGGTCAGGCAAAGAATACATACGGTACAGGTTGTTTCTTGCTTATGAATACAGGTGACAAGAGAGTTGAGTCAAAGAATAATCT
>JAZNTF010000212.1:0-3421 GCA_045591625.1 Candidatus Fimenecus sp. | reverse complement strand
TTCAATACTGTTGAGAGCATAATGTTTAGGACAGGCAATTATACCGTTTTCCTGCATTGCCTTTGTGAGAGCAGCACCCATTTTGCCAAGCAAGAACGGGTCTTCACCATAGGTTTCCTGGGCTCTGCCCCATCTGGGATTTCGAAGAAGATTTATACAAACACCTGCATAAAGATTGGCACCGAAAGCACTAGCTTCCTTAGCCATAACCTGACCGATTTCATATTCTAATTCGTCATCAAAGGTTGCACCGCGAAGCATTGAAACGGGAAAACAAGTACATTTACCCATAACAATACCACGAGGACCATCCGTGAAAAGGACGGGTGAAATACCCAGCCTTTTGCAACCGCCTGCAGGATAAGCCTCACCATTATAGTACCTGCCACGAGTGAAAACATTTTTAATGGTTACACCCATAGCATGACCACGCATCATACGGATTTTTTCTTTAAGAGTCATTTCAGAGAGAAGCTTATCCGCAACCTCGCTCAACTTCTCACTTGTAGGATTTTCTTTATAAAGCTTAACCGCTGTCTTAAAATCAAAACTCATAAAATCAGCTCCTGCATTTTAATCACACACCAAGAATATAAACACCATTAAACTCTTTTGCTTTATTAAGCCATTCTAAAACAATTATATAGTCTTTGGGTTTCTTTTCCTCTATGGTTTTTATCATTTCTTCAACTTGTTTGGGTGAATAATAGTTGACACCAAAGAAATCAATTTCGCCACTTTTCAGATTATTATATGTACCATTCTTGAACACATCTTTGTAGCACTTATAAAAAGTGTCCATATCATCGCCTGATATATAAATAGAATCGTTGCGCCAATTTTCAATTTTATTAACAATCTTTTTTATACTTGTTCCGCTTTTATGTTGGCAAAACTGTAACTCCAAAAAGTCAGAACCACCAAACGCCCTACGTTCCTCTTGATTATTAAATCTATGGAATAACATTATACCATACCCTTTTTAATAATTTAAATAACATCACTTTTTCAATTCACCAATAAACCCGAATGAATTGGACTTGTTTCCATTCATTGTAGGTATCACGAATTTTTGATAATCAAGTGTTTTAAAATCTGAAAGCAGTTTCAAGATGTAATCTTCTGCATGGTGGCGTACTGTTGCACCGTCATAGGTTTTAAATGCTCCATATATACCGGTTTCCTTTTGTGCCTTTTTATAAAACAACCATCTTTTAAAGTCTGAATTCAAAAGAAAATCGTTAATATAAATCACGCCACCGGGCTTCAACACTCGTTTAATATCGTTTAAAAGCACTTTTTGAGATTCGTTATCAGGAACACAAGTGAGAACTCCGAACAATATTACCGCATCAAATGTGTTTTGCTCAAATGGTAATTTACCATCGGGATTTGTAACCAAATTCAAATTCGGATACTCTCGCATTCCCCTTTTAATCATATTTTCTGCAGAATCAACACCTGTTAAATCGGTAAAACCTGCTTCTGTTAACTCATTCAGGATTCTGCCATAACCGCAACCCACATCAAGAATTTTGCAATCCTTGGAAACGTATTTTGAAAACAATTCAACATCTAAAACAGTTGTGAACTTCTTTTCCTCTGCTACGGAGTTCCAATATTCATTTTGGTTCATAATATCACCCTACAAATTATATTCTTTTAATAAACCCAAAACTCTTTTTGAAATAACCTTGTGATTCATAGAAAGCGTGTGCATCTTCTCTCGGCAAACCGCTATTGAGAAGCACAACTTCAACGTTATTTTCTTTCGCCCATTGTTCTGCAGTTTTAACTAACTGTGTACCAATACCTTTTCTTCGATATTCTTTTGAAACGGCAAGAGCAATTATTTTCATGCCTTCGTTTTCAAGTTCAAAAGCAAGATAATTAACGCAACCTATGTAACCCACAACCTTGCCACCATCACAAGCGACAAAAATCTGATAGTTACCTCGCTTCATCATTTCATTTACACGATTTTTTAAACTATCAAGCTCGCAATTATAACCTAAATCATTTTCAAGAATATCTCGTATAGCAGAAATATCGCCACTTTCATATTTTCTGTAAATCATAGCAATAACTCCCAATATTTTTAGCACCACTTACAAGGGATATTTAAAAACACATCATTGCATTCTTCAAAACCGATATTTTCATAAAAACTTGCTCTTTCAGTTGTAGTTCCAACAAGCCATTCAGAATTATGGTATTGTTCTCTACATCTCTTAACAAGTTCTTTACCGATGCCATTGCCTTGATATTCAGGTAATACTGCCAAATCATATATGACAGACCTGAACATCTTATCGCACAAAACTCTTACACAACATACTAACAAATCATTATCCCAAGCAGAAAGAACAAGAGTTGAATTGATAAAGGGTTTATTAAAATTATCAATCATTGATTGTGTTGTTGTGGATTCATCTGCCCAACCAACAGAAACAAATAATTTATATAGTTGTTGGTTCGGCAAATCTTTGAACGTTTTATATGTAATATTCATAAACTTCACCACTTTATTGTTCAATTAAGATTTCAACCTTTTTCAAATAATCTGTTTTAAGTTCATTAAGTGTAGAACTTGCCCAATCGGGGAAATTCTTTCTTTGACAAGCATGATAAAGAGTAACTAAGACAGATGCAACATCATCAACTATGATTTCATTCTTGTCAAATTCTCCATAGGCTTCAAGAAAAGCATTTTTTGCATCCGCACTGAGAGAATAACAAACATTTCGAATGTCCGAATACACATATCCCTTTCCGAGCAAATTGTAGTCGAACATGAATGCGGATGATTTGTCCTTAGCTACAATAAGATTTGTGTAATAAAAATCGTTATAAGTGAGAACTCTCGGCAAATTTCTGGTTTTTGAAACTATAATGTCAAAGTTATCATCGATAAGTTTCCAGACAGGTAGATTTTGTGTGCCTGTTTTTTCTTTGATAAACTCTATATTTTCTTTTGTTATAAAATCAGATTCATCATAAAGTTCTGCAATGTTTTCTTCTTCAAAATCTTTATTGCTTGTATGTAAAAGTTTGTACCATTTAGCAATTTTGGAAGCAATCACAACATCATCTAAATCTTCTTTTGTTGCAAGCCTTAATGATTCACTTAACGAAACATCTTCCATAAGAATAGCCGAATCAGTAAAACCAAATACTCTAATGGTTGGAATATTTAAAGATTGGAGAAGTTTATAATTCTTAATTTCACGCTTGAAATCTTCATTTTGAAAGTATTTAATTATGTATGATTTTTCATCAGTTTGAATTCTTGCAACTATAACTCCGTCTTTGTTTTGAATTAACTCAATATTACTGAATGAAACATTTAATGATTTGAGTTCTTGTTTAATTTTCAATAATTCAAACATTTTATTTACTCCTGGGTTTTAACTACCTCGTA
>JAZNTF010000211.1:0-2321 GCA_045591625.1 Candidatus Fimenecus sp. | reverse complement strand
GACGATATCGACAAGCAGAATCTCAGCTTCCAGGCATCAGCTGATGCACTTAAGGACGGCAAGATAGATGCATTCTTCTGCACAGCAGGTGCTCCCACAGTTGCTATCACAGACCTTTCAACAACTACAGGCATCGTTCTTCTTGGTGTTGATGAAGAACATCGTGCAAAGCTTGATGAAAAGTATGGTTTCTATGCTGCTTACACAGTTCCGGCAGGTACATACAAGGGTGTTGACGCTGACGTAACAACAGTTGCAGTTAAGGCTACATTTATCGTAAGCGACCAGCTTGATGAAGAAATTGTATATCAGCTTACAAAGGCTATCTACGAAAACAAAGATAACTATGCACATGATAAGGCAAAGGAAATGAGCGTTGAATATGCAGTTTCAAACATTTCAGTTCCATTCCATCCAGGTGCAGAAAAATACTTTAAAGAAGTTGGCGCTATTAAATAATGAGCCACAAAACCTTGACTAGTTCAAAAAAAAGGTTAATTATAGCAGCCGTTTTAATGATAATCATTACAGCGGCTGCTGTTTTAATAAATCTTTGTTCTACCTCCTACCTTATTATGTATGTTGACGACACAAACACAAGATACATCACGCAGAAGGCAGAAGAAGGACTTATGTTTTCGGTGGAATTTATTCACTCGGTTAACCAGACTCCTTTAAAGGATACTTATATTATTGAGGATGAGCAAATCAGAGCTTATTCTACCACCTATCGTGCCTTTGGTGCAGGTGTTCAGACTGCACTTGAGGAAGGACAGACAATGACCTATGACGAAAACGGAAATATGGTCATTACGGGTTTTGATATTACCTATGACCCGTTAAGATATATTGTGGGTACGGTTTCGGACCATATACTCACTATTGATGGCAAGGAAATCAGCCTTCGAGACCTTTGCGGAAGGAATGCAAAGGTTGTTTTTGAAATTGCCACACCACTCGAAATTCTGACGAAAGGATTGTTGTAGTTAATGTCAGATGTAAACCCAAAACCAATTACAATGGAAGCTGATGAAGAAGCTATAGACGTTGACAAAATTATGGCGGAATTTGACAAAGAGTCAAATACGCGTAACTTCACAGGTATCTTCCAGAAGATAATTAAAGGAGCTATGATACTCTTCTCTCTTTATGTTATGTTCGACGGTTGGACAGGAACAATGGAAGAGAGACAAAAAATGGCATGGTTTATCGGTATTATCGTTATGCTTGCCTTTATTATCTTCCCAAGTCACAAAAAAGAAAAGAAAAAGCCTAACCATGTTCCATTCTATGACTGGATTTTTGCCGCTTTAGGCTCAGGTGCATTCTTCTATTATGCAATAAACTGTCAGGCAATCGTTGACAGAGCATCAAGAATCACTGAAATTGATATTGCAATCGCAATTGTCGGCACAATTCTGTTGTTTGAAGCTTGCCGAAGAGTTGTTGGTTTGCCAATCGTTATTGTTTCGTTGGCATTCATTGTTTATGCATTCTTTGTGCTTAACCGTAATCCGCTGAGAATTATTATGTACAAGCTCTTCTATACAACAGAAGGTATTGCAGGTACTCCTCTTAATGTTTGTGCATCGTTTATTGTTCTCTTTATCATTTTTGCTTCATTCCTTGAGCAATCAGGTATCGGTGCATTCTTCGTTGACCTTGCTAACTCAATCGCAGGTAAATCAATCGGTGGTCCTGCTAAGGTTGCTGTTATTTCAAGTGCTATGGAAGGTATGTACTCAGGCTCATCTGTTGCTAACACAGTTGGTAGCGGTTCAGTTACAATCCCTACAATGAAGCGTTGCGGCTACAAGCCTGAATTTGCCGCTGCTGTTGAGGCTGCTGCTTCAACAGGTGGTCAGATTATGCCACCTATTATGGGTGCTGCTGCTTTCCTTATGACTGAATATACAGGTCTTCCTTATGCACAGATTGCTGTTGCTGCAATTCTTCCTGCTGTTCTTTACTTCACAGGTATCTTTATGATGATTCACTTTGAAGCAAAGAAGCTCGGACTTAAGGGTCTTCCAAAAGAAGCAATTCCTAATTTCTTTAAGCTTGTTTTAACAAAGGGCTACCTCCTTCTCCCTGTTATTGCTCTTGTTATTGCAATGAACCACTTCTCACCTGCTAAGGCTGCGATTTTGGCTATTCTCGTTGCAATCGGTGTTAAGCTTATTGAAGGAATTGTAAAATCAATTGTTCACAAAAAATTCGAATTTGATATTGGTCTTTACATTCAGTCCCTTGCAAACGGTACAAAAAATGCCATCGGTGTTGCTCTTGCTTGTGCAGTTGCCGGATGTATCTCTGCTATG
>JAZNTF010000210.1:0-6472 GCA_045591625.1 Candidatus Fimenecus sp. | reverse complement strand
AGGTGAGATGGAATGGTGTGTTTATGCCTCCCTCTAACGAGGGAGCTGAGAAAGGACACCTATTAAACTCCCCGTTAAACTCCGATTTAACAAAACAAAACCACCTGAAAGTTACTTCAGGTGGTATTTTTTTCTCCTAATGAGGTTGTAACATTTGCTGTTTTGGAATGAGAATAAGTCCGTCCGCCAGCTCCATTTTTCCGTCGTTGCCAAATGAGTGTTTTTGTGTTATAATATTTGTCATCCCAAATTAAAAGTGAGGCAGTTTTTTATGTATCCGATGATTTTAGCTATTAAGAAAGCAATTTGTAAAATTCTTACAGTTGTTTTGCTCCTTCCTACAGGATATTGTTTAAACGATTCAAACAATTCAATAACAGCGACTAATCCGTTTGAATCAATTGAAAATCCATATATCGTTGAATATCTTAATCCTGATATTGCAGCACATCGTTCGGGTGCCGGTAATGCACCTCAGAATACACTTATGGCATTTGAAAACATAATAGAAAAAGGTGACGACTGTTGCGTTGACACACTTGAATTTGATGTTCAGATTACAGCTGACGGGGAATTGGTTTTGCACCATGACCTGACCTACGATAATACATCAAATGCTGTTGAGGCATTCGGTAAAAAGAATGTTTGCGTTTCATCTCTTACCTTTGAGGAGGCTCAGGTTCTTAACCTTGGTGAGAATTTTGAGGTTGACGGTGAATACCCGTACAGAGGATTACGAGGCGATGAAATCCCTGAAAATTTAAGAGTTGTAACATGTGACAGCATAATTGACTACGTTGAAGCGAATTGTGGTGACAAGAAATATAATTATCTTATTGAAGTGAAGAGTATCGGTATTGACGGAAGACGTGCGGTTGACAAGCTTTATTCAATAATTTCCGAAAGAAATCTCACGGACAGAACTGTCTGGTCAACATTTGCACCTGATGTGTCTTCGTATATGAAATCTGATTATCCCGAAATACCGCGTACTGCAGATGCAATTGAAGCTGTGGGCTTTTATCTTTACTTTGCTTTGGGAATGGACCTGAAGGATGCTAATCCTTCATATGTTGCTTTGCAAATTCCGTACGGTGGAATCATTAACAACTTTATTGACCTTGGTTCAAAGGAAATGCTCGATTATGCTCATACATATAATATTGCAGTTCAATATTGGACCATTAACGAAGAGGAAGATGTAAAAAGACTTACTGAAAATGGTGCCGACTGCATTATAACCGATTATCCTGAAATGGCATACAGCGTTATTGAAGAATGCAAAAATCAATAATCTTTTTTAAAGTAAAGCCAACTTTAGGCTGACCTTAAAATGTATGACCGTGCTTTGAGTAAATAAAAAGAATATTGAATATACAACAAAAAAAGGACTCGGAAGTTTGCTTCGGGTCCTTACATTTTTATTCGGGCAATTTTATAATTACTTTTAATTTTATGTTGATGCTTCAAAAAAATTCTTGACAGTTATATGTCGGTGTGGTATATTTACTTTAATGCTTTAAAGTTTAATGCTTTAAAGCAAATATGTTGCAAGAGGATAGAGAAACTTTTATTTGAACTCTATTGATTTTTTAATGAATTTAAAGTAAAATATCAAAATATTGTAATTTTGGAGAAATGTTATGTCAATCGTACACTTACTCGAAAAAAATGCCCGTGAATTTCCGAATGATGTGGCATTGGTTGAAATTAATCCGGAACAGCCGGAAACAAGACGAATCACATGGAGTGAATTCGAGCTTGTTGAATCAAGTGCAAGACGTCCTTATCGTCGTGAAATAACTTGGAGTGTTTTTGAAGAAAAAGCAAACAGATTTGCAAATATGCTTACTAATAATGGTATCGGAAAGGGTAATAAGGTTGCGATTCTTCTTATGAATTGTATCGACTGGTTGCCTATATACTTCGGTATTCTTAAAACAGGTGCTTTGGTAGTGCCACTTAATTTCCGTTATTCATCAGACGAAATTGATTATTGTCTTAACCTTGCTGAAGCTGATGTTCTTGTTTTCGGTAACGAATTTGTAGGACGAGTTGAGGCTGTTGCTGAAAAAATCAGTAAGAAATGTAAGCTCATCTATTTTGGTGGTAGCTGTCCTGCATTTGCTGACGATTATAATGAGCTTGTATCTGAATGTTCAAGCAGTTATCACGGATGTTGGCTTGAAGAATCTGATGACGCAGCAATTTACTTCTCATCAGGTACAACAGGTTTCCCAAAGGCTATTTTACATAATCACGAAAGCCTTATTCACTCTTGCCGTTGTGAACAGGCTCATCACGGACAGACAAAGGATGACTGCTTCCTTTGTATTCCTCCACTTTATCATACAGGTGCAAAGATGCACTGGTTCGGTAGCCTTTTAACAGGCTCAAAAGCAATTATTCTTAAGGGTACTCAGTCAAGAAATATTCTTAAGGTTGCAAGTGACGAAAAATGCTCTATCGTATGGCTTCTTGTTCCTTGGGCACAGGATATTCTCAATGCTATTGATAGTGGAGAAATTGACCTTAACGAGTTTGATTTCTCAAACTGGAGACTTATGCACATCGGTGCTCAGCCTGTACCACAGAGCCTTATCAAGCGTTGGCTTGAATATTTCCCAAATCAGCAATATGACACAAACTACGGACTTTCAGAATCAATCGGTCCCGGTGCTGTGCATTTAGGTGTTGAAAATGTTCATAAAGTTGGTGCAATTGGTGTTCCCGGTTATGGTTGGCAGACAAAAATCATTGACCCTGAAGGAAATGAAGTAGCACAAGGTGATGTTGGTGAACTTTGTCTTAAAGGTCCCGGTGTTATGACCTGCTACTATCGTGACGAGGAAGCAACAAAAGCAACACTTAAGGATGGTTGGCTTTTGACAGGTGATATGGCAATGGTTGATGAAGACGGTTTCATCTTCCTTGTTGACCGTAAAAAGGATGTTATTATTACAGGTGGTGAAAATCTTTATCCTGTACAGATTGAGAACTTTATGGCAGCACACGAAAAAATCAAGGATGTTGCTGTTATCGGTCTTCCTGACCCTCGTCTTGGTGAAATTGCAACGGCAATTATTGAAGTTAAAAAGGATATGACTTGTACAGAAGAAGAAATCAACGAATTCTGTAAGAGCCTTCCGAGATATAAGAGACCTCGTAAGATTATTTTTGCGGATGTGCCTCGTAATCCGACGGGTAAAATCGAAAAACCAAAGCTTCGTAAGATGTATGGTGGCGAAGGCCTTGTTGATTCACAGAACAAGTCTTAAATTATTATAGAAAAGAGATTGAATATGAAGAAATTATTGATTGGTAATCAGGCAGTCGCAGAAGGATTGCACGATGGTGGTTTAGGCGTTGTATCAAGCTATCCTGGTACACCATCAACTGAAATTACAGAATTTTTAAGTAAATTTGATGATATTCACAGTGAATGGGCACCAAATGAAAAGGTTGCTTGTGAGGTTGCATTCGGCTCATCACTTGCAGGTGCTAGGTCTGCTTGTGCTATGAAGCACGTTGGTCTTAATGTGGCAGCAGACCCGCTTTTCACACTTTCATATACAGGTGTTAATGGTGGTTTGGTAATCTGTGTTGCAGATGACCCTGCAATGCACTCATCACAGAATGAGCAGGATTCTCGTCACTATGCTATGGCATCAAAAGTGCCTATGCTTGAACCTGCTGATTCACAGGAAGCATATACATTTGCAAAAAATGCTTTCGAATTGTCAGAAAAATTTGATACTCCTGTTCTTCTTCGTATGTGTACAAGAATTGCACACAGTCAGTCAATTGTTGAAACAGGAGAAAAACAGTCTGCAACATTAAAGGACTACGAAAAGACTCCTTCAAAATACATAATGACTCCTGCAAATGCTATTAAGCGTCATCCGTTGGTTGAAGAAAGAACACTCAAACTTCAGGAATTTGCAGAAAATTGCGAATACAATGTGGTTGAAATGAATTCCGAAGAAATCGGTATTATCACATCAGGTTGTTCTTATCAGTATGTTAAGGAAGTAATGGGAGACAGTGCAAGTATTCTTAAAATTGGTATGCCATATCCATTGCCTGTAAAACTCATTAAAGATTTCGCATCAAAGGTTAAAACTCTTTATGTAATTGAAGAACTTGACCCATTTATTGAAAATCACGTCAAAGCACTCGGCATAGATTGTATCGGTAAGGACAATTTCTCAATTTTAGGTGAGTTTTCTCAGGCTACTATTGCAAAAGCATTCGGTAGAGAATTACCTGAAAGTGTTTCTGCTGATTCAGTAATTCCAAACAGACCACCAATGATGTGCGCAGGTTGCCCACACAGAGGTTTATACTATACACTTGCTAAAAACAAGGTTACAGCACTCGGTGACATTGGTTGCTATACTCTCGGTGCTGCACCACCACTCAATGCTCTTGACTCAACTCTTTGTATGGGTGCTTCAATTTCAGGTCTTCACGGATTTAACCTTGCAAGAGGTAGTGAAGCAGAAAAGAAGAGTGTTGCTGTTATCGGTGACTCAACATTTATGCATTCAGGTATGACAGGACTTGTTAATGTGGCATATAATGCTACAAATTCAACTGTAATTATTGTTGATAACTCAATTACAGGTATGACAGGACATCAGCAGAATCCGACAACAGGTTATAATATCAAGGGTGACCCTGCTGCAAAGGTTGACCTTGAGGCACTTTGTAAGGCTCTCGGTATCAATCGTGTAAGAGTTGTTGACCCATATAACCTTAAAGAATGTAATGAGGTTGTAAAAGAGGAATTGGCTGTTGAAGAACCATCAGTAATTATTTCTCGCAGACCTTGTGTGCTTCTTAAATCAGTTAAACACGAAGCACCTTTGAAGGTTGACACAGATAAATGTAAGTCTTGTAAGAGATGTATGACACTTGGTTGTCCTGCAATCAGTATGAAAGACGGAAAAGCAAAAGTTGATGCAACATTGTGCGTAGGCTGTGGCGTATGTAAACAGCTTTGTGCATTCGATGCAATCGTGTAAAGGAGGAGACGTAAAATGAAAACTGTTAGTGTTATGATTGTCGGTGTTGGCGGACAGGGTAGTCTTCTTGCATCAAAATTGTTAGGTCGTCTTCTCGTTGATGAAGGCTATGATGTAAAGGTTAGTGAAGTTCACGGTATGAGTCAGCGTGGTGGCTCTGTTGTGACTTATGTTCGTTTTGGCGAAAAGGTGTATTCACCAATTATCACAGACGGTGAAGCAGATATTATTATCTCATTTGAAAAACTTGAAGCAGGCAGATATGCAAGCTATCTTAAAAAAGACGGTAAAATCGTTGTAAATACTCAACAGATTGACCCAATGCCTGTTATTATCGGTGCTGCTCAGTATCCTGAAAATGTACTTGATGAATTGACTGCAAAAGGCGTAAGCGTTGATGCACTTGATGCACTTTCACTTGCTGAACAGGCAGGTTCATCCAAGGCTGTTAATATCGTTCTTATGGGTAAAGCATCGAAATACTTTGATATACCTTATGAAAGCTGGATTAAAGCAATTGAAAATACAGTTGCACCAAAATTCGTGGAAATGAATAAGAAAGCTTTTGAATTAGGATATAATTCATAATTGAAATAAAAAAATCACTTGACATTGAGATTTTAGTGTGCTAAAATCCTAAAGTATAAAGACGCTTGAACGGAAAATAGTATCCGAAAATATCATTCAAAGAGAGCTGCGTGTGGTGTGATGCAGTAATGTAAAGTCGGTGAATTCATTCCGTAAGTCGTTGGCTGAAGGTCATTTTGATTGTGTAGGTCAAACGGGTTCGACCGTTATATCGACAAGGGTGTGTTTGCACTCGGAGGCCATTATCGTGAGGTAATGGTAAATAGAGGTGGTACCACGGGATTTTTCTCGTCCTCTGTGTTCCGAATTGGAATGCAGAGGACTTTTTTATTGCTTCTGCAATCCAAAACAAAAACCACTTTATAGCAAATTGCAGAAAGGACGAAAACAAAATGGAAAAAATGTATTATCAGAAAGAAATTGAAACCATGCCTGTTGAAGATATCAAAAAGCTTCAATCAGAAAAATTGGTTAAACAAGTAAAGCATGTATATGAAAATGTGCCTTACTACAAAAACTTAATGGATGAAAAAGGTGTTACACCTGACGATATTAAGGGAATTGAGGATTTACACAAGCTTCCATTCCTTACAAAAGCAGATTTAAGAGATGCATACCCTTACGGATTACTTGCAAAGCCTCTTAACGAGTGTGTTCGTATTCATTCAACATCAGGTACAACAGGCAGACGAGTTGTTGCTTTCTATACACAGAACGATGTCAATCTTTGGGAAGACTGCTGTGCACGTGCTATTGTAGCCGCAGGCGGTACAAATAAGGATGTATGTCAGGTTGCATACGGCTACGGCCTTTTCACAGGCGGCCCAGGTCTCAACGGCGGTTCACATAAGGTAGGT
>JAZNTF010000209.1:0-4058 GCA_045591625.1 Candidatus Fimenecus sp. | reverse complement strand
AGTAATCGTTACTTGTTGAATCTCCGGCTCAGGCTGTTTTTCGATTTCAGGTGTTTGTACAACTTCTTTAGGAGTTGTTTTAGCAGCACTTGTATACTGTGCAGTAATATCGATAAAAGTTGTTCCGTTTTCAACAACCTTTTTACCCTCTTTGATAATGTCGTTCTTTATCTTTTCAGGTTCTTTTACTGCTTCCTGTACAGTTTCCTTAACCGGCTCGTTTACAGTTTCTTTAACAGGTTGTTTTTCAACATCTTTGACAGGCTGTTTTGCTGTTTTTATTTCGGATTCAACAGAATATTTTTCAGCCAATTCAGAAAAACCTATATCCTCAAGAGTCGGAAGTTCACCTTCTATGCCTAATTCTTCACGGAGTTTTTCAAAAGAAAGCAGTTCATTTTTGTTTTCTTTATTTTCCATTTATTTTACCTCCGCAGGATACCATCTCGGGTCATTTGCATATGGGTTATTCAAGCCATGCTTATCATAATAAATCTGAGGGTACTTCGGATTTGGATTTACCTTTGCTACTGATGTAT
Source organism: Candidatus Fimenecus sp. (assembly GCA_045591625.1). Lineage (GTDB taxonomy): Bacteria > Bacillota > Clostridia > Oscillospirales > Acutalibacteraceae > Fimenecus. The sequence goes on along the minus strand of JAZNTF010000209.1, from coordinate 3,519 downwards.
CCACAGTTGGGTCCTCACCCGGTCTTACAGCACGAGCAATAACAATGATACCACCTTCTGCACGGTATCCCGGAATATCAAGTGTTCTGATACATGTCTGTAATGTAAGGAGTTTATCACCCTTCTTAATGTCAACACCTGTAAAATACAATGTACGTTTATTCAACTCTCCGATATATTCCTTAAAGTTTGATACCTCGTGTGGATAAACGTAATTGAAAACATAACCGTTATCTTCTTCCGGCTGACGATTTGTGATAATTACAGCATAAATTTTCCATTTATAGCATCTTTCGAGTGTATTAAACTCAACAATAGGATGCTCCTTGTAAAATTCAATATTTTCATATTTTGCAAGATTTGTAAAAACTTTTCCATCTGTATATGAGTTATGACCATAAATAATTGTGTTAGGGTCAAGGTCAGTAGGATTATTACGGCAATCCATAAAAATAGCACCATGATAGTCACTGTTTCTGTTAAAGTTATGGTTCATATAGTAAGAGTTGTTTTCCGTTTGAACAACAGGGTAATCCATATTTGTTCCCGGAATTGTAATCCAACCGATTGTTTCAGGATTTTGTGCTACATACTCTGAATAATCAGGCACTTCATAAACCTCTGTTGATGGTACTGATTCTGTCAAGCCTTCATTAGGGTCCTGACTATTGTACTTACTGATAATAAATACAGTCAAAAATGTGCAAAGTGCAACAAGTGCAATAATACATAATGCAATTATAACTTTTTTAGCAACTGAATTACTCTTATTTTCCATAATTACGCTCCTATCATTTCTAATATCATTTTAAACGCTTCGTCAGAGGCGCTCAATCTGTTACGATTTCTTATGTCCGTTGTGTACTGATTATTAAGTTTTTTCACAATGGTCTTTTCACCATCTGAAACTGCAAGATATATCAGACCAACAGGTTTTTGTGTGTTATCTGAATTTGGACCTGCAATTCCGGATACGGAAACAGCAATATCAGCACCGGATAGAGTCAAAACTCCCTTTACCATTTCACGGACAGTTTGTTCACTGACTGCACCGTATTCGTTGAGTGTTTCGTGTTTTACACCAAGAACTTTTTCTTTAATATCATTACTGTAGCTTACAACACAACAGTTGAATACGGAGGATGAACCACTGATATCCGTTATTCTCTTTGCAATCAACCCACCTGTACAGGATTCTGCAGATGCCATAACCAGATTACGTTCATTGAGTTTTTTTACAACTTTTTCTTCGAGTGTCATTTTTTACTCCTAGAAACAGATATTATTGATTGTTGTATTAGCCAATGCTCTTTCAATAAGACCTTCAATATCAAGTGCTTGTTCGGCAGTTTCAATAATTGAAATCTGTGGTCTTGTTTTAGGATGCTTTGGTGTGAACACTGTACAACAATCTTCATAAGGCTCAATGGAAATTGCAAAGGTGTCAATTTTTCTTGATACCTTAATAATTTCATCCTTATCAAGACCAATCAAAGGTCTGAAAACAGGCATTTCAACAACTGCATCAGTACAAGCAAGAGCATTAAGTGTCTGACTTGCAACCTGACCAAGGCTTTCACCGGTTATGAGAGCTTTACAATCTTCTCTTTCGGCAATTCGTTGAGAAATTCGCATCATAAAACGACGCATAACAAGAGTAAATAATTCTTCAGGGCATTTATCTCTGATTTCTTCCTGAATTTCAGTAAAGCCAACTGTAAACAAACAAATATTACCACTATATCTTGAAACCTTACGAAGAAGGTTATGTACTTTTTCTTCTGATTGAGGAGATGTGTATGGTGGTGAAGCAAAGTGGATTGCATTAAGCACAAGACCACGTTTTGCCATCATATAAGCAGCTACAGGACTGTCTATACCACCTGAAATCAGAATTGCAGCCTTACCTGCTGTGCCCGTAGGCATACCACCTGCACCCTTTGTCTGATTACCGCGGATAAAAGCAAATTTTTCTCTTATTTCGATAGTAACAAGAATATCAGGATTTTTAACATCAACTCTCAAGTGAGGAAATTTGCTTAAAATTGCTCCACCGACCTGGGCAGAAATCTCCGGGGATTTAAGTGGGAACTTTTTATCTGAACGCTTACCCTCTACTTTAAAGGTTTTAGCCTGTTTTAACTGTTCAGCAAGATAATCAGGTGCATTTTGAAGTATAACTGACATATCTTTTTCGACCTGTAAGGCTCTAGAAAATGCTGCAATACCAAAAACTCGACTGATTCTGTCACTTACTTCATCCATATCTATGTACTCATCCATAGGAATAACAGAAATAGTAGATTGTTCTTTTCTGTATTCAAAATCTCCGAGCATTTTTATACGTTTACGAATATTCTTTATTAAAATATCCTCAAAAGTTGAACGGTTAAGACCTTTTAACGCCAACTCACCATTTTTGATAAGTATAATTTCTTTCATATTTATCTCCTGACACGATTAATTGTATCCTTTATCCCTTTTAAAAGGGTATCCATATCCTCTGCTGTTGTATTCTTAGAAAGACTGATACGTATTGCACTATCAATTCTCTGCGGTAATACTCCCATAGCACTCAGAACATTACTTCTATGTCCTTTTGAACAAGCTGAACCAGCAGAAACATATATTCCCATTGACGAAAGTGAATTAAGCATAACCTGTGAAGGTACACCTTCAATTGAAATGTTAATTATATACGGTAAAGCATCCTGCGGGGAATTTATATACACCTTGTCAAGCTCACTAATCTTATCAGCAAAATAATTTCTGACATTGAGAACATTTTGCAAATTCTTATCAACATTACCGATATCATTGACAGCTTCTGCAAATGCACAAATTACCGGTGTTGATTCGGTGCCTGAAACAAGTCCGTTTTCCTGACCACCACCGACAATGTGAGGCAACAAACGGATACCATTACTTACATATAACGCCCCTGAACCTTTTACGCCATGAATTTTATGAGCGCTCACACTCATAAGGTCGATTCCCAGTTTTTTAGGTTTAATCTGCATTTTTCCAAATGCCTGAACAGCATCACAATGAAAATATGCCTTTGATTTTTTATCTTTGATTATACCCTTGATTTTTGAGATATCCTGAATTGAACCTACCTCATTATTAACAGCCATAACGCTGACAAGGATTGTATTACTGTCAACTGCATTTGACAATTCATCAAGACTTATTTTTCCGTTTTTATCAGCATTTAAGTAAACAACTTCATATCCCTGTTCCTCCAAAGCTTCAAAGCACTTCAGAACACTCGGATGTTCAAGGTTGGTTGTAACAAGCTTTTTGCCTTCTCGTTGTTTTACTTTAACTGTCCCGAATATGGCAGTGTTATTTGCAGCAGTACCACTTGGGGTGAAAAATATTTCATTTTCCTGACAACCAAGAAAAGATGAAACAGTCCTGCGAGCATTGTCCAGCTCCTTTTTTGCACTGAATCCACAAGCATGAAGCGAAGAAGGATTACCAAAGTTTTCGTTCATCATTTCAAGTGCTTTTTTG
>JAZNTF010000208.1:0-4515 GCA_045591625.1 Candidatus Fimenecus sp. | reverse complement strand
GATTTGAGTGGCGTGGATTTTGATGTAATATTCAAAATGGTTTCGAGTGGTATTCTTGGAGAAATCGTGAATGTGCAGACTCAAAACAATGATGTTATTAGGGTGGTTGTGGAGAAATGAAAATAAACTACTCAATCAACCATACGGTTAAAACTATAAAAATTCCTAATGCTTTTTTGTTCAATAGGTTTTTATTTGGAATATTAAAATTGTTTATATTTGCAAAGAGTTTTGTGTTTTTTAAGATAAAATATAAACAAATAAAACCTGTTCTTAAAATGGCAAAGAATTATAGTGATTTTGAAATAGTGAATGTGAAGAGTCGCCAAGGTTATGAGATAAGAATTTTATTATAAAAAATTCAAAAAACTCTTGCAATTCCTATTGACTTGTGATAATATATATAGGCATTTGTGGGAAACTGCAAAAAAATAACTATTATCTCGGGTGGTCCTCTGCTGAACTTCGGTACGAACACTTGAAAAATTTTTATCGGAGGTTAGTTATGGACGCATTAAAATTAATGGCACAGGATTGCATCAAAGAAGCAAATCCAGCAATCAGAGTCGGTGACGTTGTTAAAGTACACGTTAAGATTCGTGAAGGCGAAAGAGAAAGAATTCAGGTATTTGAAGGAACAATCATTGCTCGTAAGGGCGCTGGTGTTTCAGAAACTTTCACAGTACGTCGTGTATCATACGGTGTTGGTGTTGAAAGAGTATTCCCTGTAAATTCACCAAACGTTGCAAAGGTAGAGACAATCAGACGCGGTAAGGTTCGCAGAAGCAAGCTCTATTATCTTCGTGACAGAGTTGGTAAGGCTGCTAAAGTTAAAGAGCAGATATAATCGAATCGTCAAAAAACAAACAAGGCAGAGAGCAATCTCTGCTTTTTGTTTATCAAAAGGAGAATGTTTATGGACTGGACCGAAATTAAAATAGAAATTGACGCTGAAAATATCGACCGTGCAGCTGATATTGCAAGTATGGCTGTGCCCTATGGTATTTACATTGAAGATTATCGCACACTTGAACAGGAAGCATGGGAGATTGCAAATATCGACCTTATTGATGAAGAATTATTAGCAAAGGACAGAACAAAGGGTTGTGTGCATATTTACATTTCACCTGAAGAAAACTATAAAGAGGCAATTTCATTCTTAACTGAAAGATATGAAAGCGAAAATATTCCTCATTCAATCGAATATATGCCATGCAGAAATGAAGACTGGGAAAATAACTGGAAAGAATATTTCAAGCCAATGAAAATAGGTGAAAAGCTTCTCATTCGTCCGCTTTGGATTGATGATTATGATGCAGAAGGCAGAGCAGTGTTGAGCATTGAACCCGGTCTGGCATTCGGTAGTGGTGGCCATAATACAACACGCCTTTGTCTTGAAACACTTGAAAAGCATGTTAAATCTGGTGATAGTGTTCTTGACTGTGGTTGCGGTAGCGGTATTTTATCAGTTGCCTCTCTTTTGATGGGTGCTGATAATGCAACAGGTGTTGACATTGATAAACTTGCCGTTAAAACTGCTATTGAAAATGGTAAGGTAAATGGCTTTGAAGCACCAAAATACAATATTCTCAACGGTAACCTTGTCGATAAGGTAACAGGCACATTTGATGTTGTTGTTGCAAATATTGTTGCAGATATTATTATTCTTTTCTCTTCACAAGTGGGAGATTTCCTTAAAGATGACGGTGTTTTCATTACATCAGGAATTATTGAACCTCGTGAAGAAGAGGTAACCAAGGCATTCCGTGAAAACAACTTCGAAATTGTTGAAAGATATGAAGACGGCGGATGGCTCTGCTTTGTATGTAAAAAGAAATAAGGTGAGAATATGCTTTTTATAGAATATCCTAAATGTACAACCTGCCAGAAAGCTAAAAAGTTTTTAGTTGATAATAATGTCTGCTTTACAGACCGTCATATTAAAGAAGAAAATCCTACTTATGACGAATTAAAACTCTGGTATGAAAAAAGTGGTTTACCATTAAAGAAGTTTTTCAATACAAGCGGACTTTTATATAAATCTATGAATTTGAAAAATATGCTTCCCGAAATGACTGAAGACGAGCAGTTAAAACTTCTCTCAACTGACGGAATGCTTGTAAAAAGACCCATATTGATTACAGATACTAAAATTCTTGTGGGCTTTCGTGAAAACGAATGGCTTGAAGCAATAAAATAAATTTTTACCGTCTCTTATGAGGCGGTTTTTCTTTTTCTGTTGAAAAAAGAAATAATATCCAATATAATAGAAGAAAGGAGAGGTGCTTTATGAAAATTTTCACATCAATATCTTTAATCATTTCAGTTTTACTTTCTCTGTTAGGAATGGGCAAAACACCTGATGTAAAACCTTTAACAGAATATAATTATGAAAACACTCACGAAATGACTATGCTCTCTGTTAATAAACGAGGTTATGTTGTTAATGAAGATGGTGAAAAAATAGTTCTTGAAGGTGTAAATATCGGTAATTGGCTCTTGTGGGAAACATGGATGGGATTTGTGCCTGAATATACTGATGATTGGGCACATTATGACACTCTTGAAGTTTTGACGGAACGCTTTGGTGAAGAAAAGACCGCCGAAATTGAAAAAGCATTTATGGATAATTTCATTACCGAAGATGATATTGCACAAATTGAAAAGCTTGGATTTAATTGTGTGAGAGTGCCTTTCTGGTATCGCAATTTTATGAATGAAGATGGCACTTGGCTTACTGAAAACAATAATGACAATCCGGGATTTAAACGAATTGATTGGCTTGTTGAAACTTGCGAAAAATATGGCATATATATCATCCTTGATATGCACGGCGCACCCGGTGGACAGAGTAAAAATCACAGTACCGGTAAAGCAGGACGAAATGAACTCTATGAAGTTAAGGAAAAGATGGATGCGTGCGTTGAACTTTGGACAACAATCGCCCAAAGATATAAAGATAATGAAGTAATAGCTGTTTATGACCTTTTGAATGAGCCTCAGAATAACGGTGGTTATTCAGGTGACTATTCTTGGGAAGCAGAAAGTCCTGAAGCTGTCGCGCAGACCAATAAAGCATACGACATTCTCTATAAAGCTATCAGAGAAGTTGATAAAAATCATATAATCTCTTTTGAGGGAATTTGGTCAACAGAAGTTTTACCAAATCCGGAAGAATGCGGATACGAAAATGTTATGTATCAGTTACACATTTACGACAGAGATAAAAATATGATTAATTATCGCGTAAATGAACTTCGCAAAATCAGAAAAAATTGGAATGTTGCAGTTTACAACGGTGAATATAACAATGGTGAGTATGAATATTTTGCACAGATGCTCTACAAGTTTTGTGATATAAATCGTACAAAGTGGAACTATAAGACATTCAATGCGGGTAGTCAATGGGGAATCTTCAATCAGAACGTATCACGAATAGATATAAAGACTGCATCCTATGATGAAATACTTGAATATGTTAAAACTATTGCACCTACAAGAAACTTCGATTTTAATGATGTTGAAATGAGTAATTTGCTTTGATTCTATTGATAATTTTACTTTAAAGTGATATAATAATATGAAAATTTTTACAGTCAGGAGATATGTAAAATGAATATTCAGACTATAAAAAGTATAATCGAAAACGGTAATGCCGTACTCGGTATTGAAATGGGTTCAACAAGAATCAAAGCTGTTTTGATTGATGAAAAACATAATCCTATTGCAAGTGGTTCTCACGGATGGGAAAACCGCTTTGAAAATGGTGTCTGGACATATCATCTGGATGACGTGTGGACAGGTCTTCAGGATGCATACAAGAATCTCAAGGACGATGTTTTCGAAAAGTTTGGTGTCAAGCTTACAAAAGTAAAATCAATGGGATTTTCTGCAATGATGCACGGTTATCTTCCGTTTGATAAGGAAGGAAAACAGCTTGCTGAATTCAGAACATGGAGAAATACAATTACTGAGCAGGCTGCAGCAGAATTAACTGATCTTTTTAAATTCAATATTCCACAGCGTTGGAGTATTGCTCATTTGTATCAGGCAATTCTCAACGATGAAGCTCATCTTCCACAGATTGATTTCCTTACAACACTTGAAGGATATGTTCATTGGATGCTTACAGGTGAAAAGGTAATCGGTATTGGTGAAGCAGCAGGTATGTTCCCGATTGACAGCACAAAGAATTGCTACGACGAAAAAATGGTAGCAGATTTTGATGCGAAAATTACAGATAAAGGATATGGATGGAAACTCCTTGATATTCTTCCTGAAATCCTTGTTGCAGGAGACAATGCTGGTACTCTTACAAAAGACGGTGCATTACTTCTTGACCCAACAGGTGAATTGGAATCAGGAATTCCTCTTTGTCCGCCTGAAGGCGATGCACGAACCGGTATGGTTGCAACAAACAGTGTTGCTGCAAAAACAGGTAACATTTCAGCGGGTACATCAATTTTTGGTATGATTGTCCTTGATAAAGCACTTTCAGATGTATATACAGAAATC
>JAZNTF010000207.1:0-4036 GCA_045591625.1 Candidatus Fimenecus sp. | reverse complement strand
AATATCACTCGCCGTATGGCGAATAAAACTGCCGAGTGTCCTTACGAACACTCGGCATAAATGTGGAGAGTTTTATTTTACAGATATATTTTTCATAAAACAAGGCGAGTTATTAAAGCTATAATACCCGCCTTTATCTTATTTATTTAACATTTGTTACCGGAATGATTTCACCTTTTGCATTTTTATCTACTGTAAATGCAATTTCATCACCCACATTAAGAATCACTATTTTTTCTGCATCACTGACAGCTACTTTGTAATAAGCTTCCCCGTCAGCAAGTTTGATATAGAAGTATGTTTCACCACCGGTAATCACACTTCTGATTTCAGCAACTACACCCTTAACTTCAACAGTATTATCTACAGGAGCATCAGGTTGTTCCTCCTGACCCATTGAGTCAACGTCCACATCAACATTAACGCCGTTCTTCTGAAGTTCGGCTGCATAGTTCTCAGTACATTCTGCAAGACTTGTACCAACACCGACAACAGTTGATTGCTCAACATTAACCATTGCATACATCTTAACAAGTTCACTTGAATCCTTAAGAGCCATAAAATATGTTGGCTGACCACTTACATTAAGAAGAATCGGGAATGTCGCACGATAACCATATTGCTGAACCTTACCCTGAGCAGAAGTTCTTGCTGTTTCTTCAAGAGCACCTGCTTGTTTGTAATAAACAGCTTCCTTTGTTCTCTGGTTAATAAGAACAAAGCCGATAATTGACTGGTCAGAGCTTATAGAAGTTACGCCCGTGTACATATAAACGTCATCATTAAGTGCAAGATAGTTGTAGCCCTGACTTGTTACGCGAACATTTTCCTGACCGATAAGTGAATTCCAGAAACCGTTATTGTATTTACCGTAGAAATTATACTGCTGATTAACGATTGTTGCAGAATACACCTGGTCAAGCCACTGAAATTCCTTATCTGTTACAAACTTGTCAGTAGGAAGCTTTGTGTTCTTATCAAGACTTGTTGAAACAAGAGTTGTGTCACCGTTGATTGAATCAACAATAATAGCACCAACTACATCTGTACCACCGAAAAGACCGATTGTTTTATCAATAACAGGAACAATCCAATATGGACGGCCTGTGTCATCAATTTCAAATGATGGGTCACCAAACATAAGTGAAGGATATTTGAAACGGACATGACGAATAAGATATTCATTGAAGTGTTCTGCAGGAGAATATTTCATACCTTCCTCCAAACGAACAGTTTCAGCCTTCTGTGTTGTCATATCAACTATGATATATGCAGGGATACCTTCTTTTGTATTCTTAAGCCACTTGAAAACATCACCATAATCAAGAGACTGAACACGAACAGGAGTTCCCTTATAGTTAATCTGTGTTGAATAATATGAGTTTACAACAAACTGTGAAACATAGTCAGAAAGTTCACCCAAAGCACGAGTTGCAATCATATTTGATGAGTCCTTGTCAAGACGCGGAACACTTGAAAAATCAATTTCAGCAATTTCTTCTGCGAAGTCGCCTTCTTTAACATCAATAATCTCAGCATAATCCTTTGCTCGGAAAATTTCTGCACCCACAAGGTAACCTACACCTACAAAAGCTGCAAGAACAAGCACCATTGCTATTGGAACCTTGACTTTATTCTTTGCATATTCCATATATTCCGGTCTGAAATACGCCTTTGAAAGCACGCCGAAAACGCCTATATATGAAATTAACAACACACCAATATAAATATACAGTTCAATTGCTTTGAAATTGAGTGGCGGAAGCATAAAGTAATACACAATCGCACCTATAACCAATGTGATTAAAGCACTGATAATGACTCTTTTTGTTGTACTTCCTTTCGGGGTTTCCGGAATAATGTTTTTATTCCCAAAATCAACATTAATAGGGTCCATAAAAATACCTCTTTTCCATAACATGTAATTATTATACCATATATTTACTATGAAATACAATATAAAAATTAAAACAGGACGATGTGGGCATCGTCCCCTACAATCATTATATTATTTTTTTACAAATTTCATTCAGATTGCAATTTTCACAATCTGCTTTTCGGGCTGTGCAGATCGCTCTGCCATGAAGCACACATCTATGACAGAAATCATTACTCTCTTCAGGTGGAAGAATTTTCTTAAGCTCCATTTCCACTTTTTTCGGGTCCTTCGTGCTTACCAGTCCCATTCTGTTTGTAAGTCGTATTAAATGAGTATCAGCAACAACTGCAGGTTTTTTGTAGACATCACCAACAATCAAATTTGCGGTTTTTCTGCCCACTCCCTGCAAAGAGGTCAAATCATCAATATTATCCGGTACAACTCCGCCAAATCTGTCTCTGACTCCCCTTGCCATTTCAATTATATCTCTTGCCTTACCATGATAGAATCCACAGGAATGGATTATTGCTTCAATATCTCTAACATCAGCATTAACATAATCATCAAGTGTCCTGTATTTGCTAAAAAGCGCAGGAGTCACAAGATTAACCCTCGCGTCAGTGCACTGTGCAGAAAGCCTTGTTGCAACAAGTAATTCAAAAGGATTTTCCGCGGTTAAAGAACAAATTGCTTCGGGATACTCTTTTTTTAATCCTTCAACGAGAAGTTTTGCTCGTTCTTTTTTTGTCATAAATTACTCCGGATAATTCATATTTTTTGGCATACCAATAAGATAATCTGCAGAAACATTAAAATACTTACACAGTGCCTTAATATCCTTTAAAGATGGCTCCGTTGTACCTGTTTCCATAAAAGAAATTTTTCTCTGCGTTACCCCAATAGCGTTTGCTAAGTCTTTCTGAGTGATTGTGGGAATTTTCGCACATCTCAGATATTTTAGTCTATCACAAAATTCCATTTTAAACATCCTTATATACACCGCTTTATTTCACGGTCTCAAAATAGCCTCATTATATTATCATAAAACTACTTTTATGAAAAGATGTAGAATAAAAATAACTATACAAAGTTTTCAAATTATTTTAGTGAAAATATACAAAGTTTTTCAACATTTCCCACATATTGAAACAACATGCAAATATTCAGGTTGTAATTTCTCAATTAAGCGTATATAATTAATGTAATAAATTATAAGGAATGATTTTTATGAGCAAAGAAATAAACATAAGAGAACTTAAAGACAATTTTGTAAAAATGATAAACGACGACTGGGCGTTATTGACCGCCGGAACAATTGCCGATTTCAACACTATGACAATAAGTTGGGGCGGAATCGGTGAACTTTGGAATAAGGATGTCTGTTTTATCTTCGTCAGACCACAGAGATACACCTATGAATTTTTAGAAAAAAATGATTATTTTTCACTTTCATTCTTTGCTGGTGAATACAAAAAGGAACTTGGCATTTGCGGTAGCAAATCCGGTCGCGACATTGACAAAATGTCAGAAACAGGATTTACACCAATTGATATGGAAAATGCTGTCGGCTATGAACAGGCTAAAGTCAATGTTGTACTTAAGAAATTAGCATATCAGGATATGAAGCCTGACGGATTCCTTGATGAAAGCATTATGAAAAACTATGCTAACAACGATTTCCACAGAGTATATGTCGGTGAAATCGTTAAGGTGGTTGTGGAGTAAGGATAAATTCAAATTATAATTTATCGGGGCGATTGATTGTTGATTTGGAAATGAATCGTCCCCTACAAGATATATTGTTCTATATTAGCTCCCCGTTAAACTCCGATTTTAAATTTTATCAAACAAAAAATCCCAAGGATGTTTTCCTTGGGAATTTTTTATTCACCTACAAATTCAGCTATCTGATGTTTTTCTTTTGCACCGACAAATCTTTTTACTTCCTGTCCGTTTTCGATAAGAAGAACTGTCGGAATACTCATTACACCATAAGTAAGGGCAAGCTCTGTTGCTTCATCAACATTGAGTTTACAAACCTTTACCTTATCAGTTTCTTCTGAATATGCTTCAATTTCAGGTGCCATCATCATACATGGTCCGCACCAATCCGCATACAAGTCGGAGGCCAAGCGGTCTTAGGAAGACAATTAATTA
>JAZNTF010000206.1:0-12177 GCA_045591625.1 Candidatus Fimenecus sp. | reverse complement strand
GTATATAGATTTATTCGGGAGTTGTCAGAGATGAAAAGATTTAAAATTAACCTTGAATATACGGTTGACAAGATTCTGTACAAGACAAATGTCTTTGAAACTGAGCATTTCGTAATTGAACAGATTGCAACCGAAAGCCATATCAAGCTTCAGATAAAGCCTGTTGTTCCTGTAGAAAAAGTTAAATTCACTATGACAGTGCCTCATGATTTCCGCAGTAACGACAGAATTTTCCTCAATGGTTATCAGAGCTGGACTGAGTGTCGTGAGCATTTTATTGACGATGAACCAATCTGTCTTAGTTTGAAACAGGAAGCACTCCGCAGAATTACACCATCAGCATCCTACGGTGACTATAATTTCGTAAAATATGACCGAAGAAAAGGTTGTTTCCATGGTTTTTCCTATGGTTATATACGTAACGGTAAGGATTTCAATCTTTTCGGCTCTTTGAGTGAAAAATTCGGTTACACTATCATCCGTATGAATGTACCTGACAGAGAAATCATCTTTGAACGCGACCTTGAAGGTGTTACTATCAACGACGAATACACTCTCATTGATGTAATTCACTATAAGGGTGAAGAAAATCAGGTTTATGACAAATACTTTGAGACCATGAACATTCAGAAGCCGAGAGTGGGAAGAACAAACGGTTATACAACATGGTACAACTATTATCAGAATATTACTGAGGACATCGTTACAACTGACCTTGAGGCTCTTTCAAAGGTTAAGTCAAGAATCGATATCTTCCAGATTGACGACGGATATCAGACTGCTGTCGGTGATTGGCTCAGTGTTGACAGCACTAAATTCCCGAACGGAATGAAATATATTGCCGACAAAATCCACGAAAAGGGTATGAAAGCAGGTCTCTGGCTTGCGCCTCTCTCTTGTCAGATAAAATCTCAGATTGCAAAAGAGCATCCCGACTGGCTTATCCATGACAACAAGGGTAAAAAGGTTGTCTGTGGCTTTAACTGGGGCGGTTTCTATGGTCTTGATATTGAAAAAGAAGAAGTAAGGGATTATATCCGAAACTTCTTCAATGTGGTACTCAATGATTGGGGCTATGATATGGTTAAGCTTGATTTTCTCTATTCTGCTTGTATTATACCAAGAAACGGAAAATCCCGTGGTCAGTTAATGTGTGAGGCTATGGACTTTATCCGCGAATGTGTAGGTGACAAGCTTATTCTCGGTTGTGGTGTACCACTTGCACCTGCCTTCGGAAAGGTTGATTACTGTCGAATCGGTGCTGACATCGGTCTTGTATGGGACAGCTTCAAGATGGCTCTCGAGGATGTCTGCACTCGTACAACTCTTTGGAATACAATCTTCCGTCGCGGACTTAATGGCAGAGCATTTGCTAATGACCCTGACGTTTTCCTTCTTCGTGACACCAATATGAAAATGGGCTTTTCACAGAGAAAAATTTCTGCAACGGTTAACCATATTTTCGGCTCACTTCTTTTCACAAGTGACAATGTGGGTGACTACAACGGTGAAAAGATGGATATTTTGTTAAATATCTTTAACAATGGTCAGCCTGAATTACTTTATGCAGAATTTCTTCCTGATGACATACTTGAAATCAAGTATATTGAAAACGGTGAAACAAAGCGTCTTTGCTTTGACTCTGCTACAGGAGAGCTTATGTGATAAACTCCTGACCTATTCGTCTTATTTTTAAATTGACCTCGACTTCGTAAATGCTGTTTTGCAAAACGGAGTCGAGATTTTTTTGTGCTTTTTTATAAAAATCCTGTTCATCTCTGTAAAGCAAACGGGCAAGTCCCACTGCATCGCTGTTATATTTTTCATAAAGAGTATAAATCATCTTTTCCGTATTGTTTTTTATATATTTTTCTCCGTTTATCCTGATTTCGTCGATTTCTTTTCTTTCCATCATGGCAGAAACTCCACCACTCACCTCACAGACATCTGCCTGAAGGCTGATTACGATGTTAAAATGTGGTTTTCCCTCTTTAATTGACACCTTTCTTTTTGTGTCTGCATCAACAATATTAAGGGAAACTTTTTTACCATCACTAAAATCATAGGCAAGGGCCGTGTTGTTCACCCGATTATAAAGCATATTCAGGAAAACTGTTTCTTCTTTCGTGATTTTTTCACGATATCGGGTGTTGTTGAAAAGTGCTGTACCATTTATTTCAACGGTTTTTTCATCTTCATTTTCCACAAGGGATAACAAGGGAAGAGCAAAATCCTTTGTACCCGAATTATATCGGTTAATAAGGTCAAACAACTGCATATTGAAAATTCTTGCATCATACTCATAAGAGCTTATTCCCGTCTCAATGCTCCCGGCACTTATATATTCCTGACCATTTTTTGCTGTCAGAATTTCTCCGGCAGAATTCTCTGCAGCTGCAATATAAACAGAAGAGCTGTTTTCCACATCTCGGACAAAAAAGTCAATCACATCCGCCATATTCTCCTCCGTTACACTTTTGCCGAGAATTATAATCCGATTTTGTGAATAAAGAGGGATTTTACCCTCGTCTTCCGTCACGGACTTCAGTGCCGAATATATGGTGTCACCCTGAGTTTTATATACCTTCAAGGGTGGCTGCGAAGCACTGTCGGAGGATGTTGCCGATTGAGAATTTGTATCTATCGCCTGAATGGTGACAGAATATTTTCCGTCATTTAAAATATCTATGCCAATCCCCTGAATCACAAGTCTGTTCCGTATATCCTTTTTGTAAATTTCCTCCGAATTAAAGGTGTAAAAGGCAAGGACAAAGGTTAACAGGACTATTATTGCTTTTCGCATTTTTCACTCCCCCTTTTCCTTAAAACCAAGGTCAATAACGGTATAAGCATAACCACAAAGCCGGTTATTATAATCTTTATTTTACTGTCATCAATCAAGGTGAACAGTTCAATCCTTTGGGAAATAATCAGATTTGCGATTACGGTTAAAACACCTATTACAATAATATAATGACCCTGCCTGAATCTGCCGAAATACCTTACGAGAAGCTCTGACTGTAAATATATGAGCAACCCCGCTTTGATAAATGCGCACATAATCCACACACCGGTAAAAACAGCATCCAGGCGTGTGAACATTGCAAATTCTGCAAGAGATGCCATAGTGTGAAATGGAAACATCTGGGTTGCCGCAAAATTCCCCATAACTGTACATGCAAAGAAAAACATAACTGCCATTAAGAGCACCTGTGAAAAAAGCCAGATGAAATAACCCTTTCGGTAATTTCCCGTAACCCGAGGCATCATAAGCGCAATTATTCCGTATTCCACCGTCTGTCCCACCGAATCAACCGCAACCTTTACAACGGGAGTTACACCATTATAAAAAATCGGTGTTAAATTGAGCAAATCCACCTTGTCGGTAAGAGTGAGCATTATAAAAACCAATGCGGGAATCACGAAAACTGCAGACACTACCGAGCTTCGTCCCAAGGCTTCAAGCCCTGCGTATGCACCATAGCAACAGAGAATAATTGCAAAAACCAGAATATATTCCACATCTGTTTCAGGAAAAACAATAGTCCCTGCAAAAAGGTCAAGTCGCGCAATTGTCACCACAGTAAAATAGAAAAAATACAGCACGAAAGCTACGGAAACAATTTTCGCAAGTGCTTTTGACCTATTTTCAATAATTTCAATAAGATTTTTCTCTCTCTGCTTTTTATAAAGAAAATACAAGGGCAGCATCATAAGAGTGCCTACGGCAATTCTGAATACGGGTTGCACAAGCATATCGGAAAGACGGATATTTTCCGTATATGATGAGAGATAAGTGACCGTTGTCAATGTCCTTGTAAGAAAAAGCATTATAAAAAACTGAAAGGAGCTTATATTTTTTGTATTTGTCATTTTCTGGTCTCCATCTTTTTGGTTTCCATTCTCCGTTTACCCATTTTTGTCCAATCTGCACGAAAAATCATATCACGAAATGACCCCGACCTTGTTGGAGAAAGTGGTGAAGTGAAAGGAATTCCGTAGGGGTTAATTGCCGAAATATTTACTAAAACTCCTGCGAAACAGAGCATTATTCCGTAAATTCCCGTAAGTCCGCCAACGATAATAAAAGCAAACCGCAAAACTGCCACAGGCTCATAGAGTGTTGAAACAACAAAGGAGCTTACTGCAGTAAGTCCAACCACAATGAGCATTGGTGCAGAAAGAATTCCTGCAGTTACAGCCGACTCACCGATTACCAATGCACCAACTATGGAAATCGCGTGACCGACGGATTTGGGCATACGAAGTCCTGCCTCACGGACAATTTCGTAAACAAGATGAATAAAAAGAGCCTCAAACATTACGGGCAACGGGGTTCGACTCTCCTGCCCCGTTATTCCGAAAATCATTGTTTCGGGAATTATTTCCTGATGAAATGTGCAGACCGCAACATATAGCCCGGGCAAAAAAACGCTGAAGGCAAACGAAATAAATTTAAGCATACGGATAAAAGTGGCATAATATGGTCGTTTCAGATAATCATCCATTGAGTGAAAATGCTCAATAAAAAGATACGGCACAATAAGTGCATTGGGAGTACCGTCAACGATTATGCAGATTTTACCCTCACTGATTTTTGCGGTCAGCACATCGGGTCTTTCCGTAAATCCCACACCGCTGAATATTGACGGATGCTTTGTATCAAGAAAGCTTTGCATATATCCTGAACCGAGAACAGTATCAACCGTGGCACTTTTTAGCCTGTCCACCACATTCTGAAGCATATCTCTGTCAACTCTGTCCGACATATAACACACACAGGCACGTGTTTTTGAGGTTGCACCGATTTCCACAATCTGAGTTTTAAAAACAGGATTTCGCACTCTACGACGAATCATAGTCACATTGTCCTTGAAGCTCTCAACAAAAGCCTCCCTTGAGCCTCTTTCCTGCATTTCCGTTGAAGGCTCTAAAACTGCTCGTTTCGGGAAGCCCTGAACACCGAACATCACCGCAAAATGCGAGTCCTCGACAAGCATTATAATACTTCCGTAAATAGCCTCGCGAATTGCCTCGTCAATATTGGTCGTAATTGATTTATCAATACTTGCCGACACTCTGTCAGCAGCAGAATGAATAAGTCTGTCACCTTTTTCATCCTTAAAATCCGCTTCGATTATGGGCAGAATCACCTGTTCGGTGGCAAGAAGGCTATCGCACATTCCGTCAACCATAATAAAGTAGATTTCCTTGCCCTGAGTACTGTATTTTCTGTATTTCACATCAAAGGCATCTCCGAATTGAGCCTTAAAATATGCTATATTTTTCTTCAAATCAGTATCAATATATTTTTTATCTTCATTCTTATCAACAGAAACAGTTATTTCGTCAATCTTTTGCTGAAACCAATTTTCACTCATAAAAAATCACCACTCTTATCTTTTGCCGATGTTTACAGAATATTACTACTCTTTAAGGCAAAAATAAAAACGGTGATTTTATGTTTGTAACTTTAATAAGAACTGTAATTTTATACATTTTCGCAATTATAAGTATCCGTATAATGGGAAAAAGGCAGATTGGCGAATTACAGCCCTCCGACCTTGTTGTGACATTACTCATTTCGCAGATAATCTCAATTCCCATTCAGGACACGGACATTCCTCTTGTAAACACTATTATTCCCATACTCTTACTTGTGGGCTTCGAGATAATCACTTCCGCACTGAATATGAAAAGCATTAAATTCCGCAGTCTTATGCAGGGACATCCTGTTGTAATCATAAATGACGGAAATCTTGACCAGAAGATTTTAAAGGATTTGCGATTTACTGTTGATGATTTGCTTGAATCCTTGCGTCAAAAGGATGTTTTTGATATTTCTCAGGTACAATATGCCATTGTTGAAACCAACGGACAGTTAAGTGTACTTTTAAAGCCTGAAAACGACACTGTTACCCGTGAGGATATGAACCTTTCCCCTGCTCCGCAAGGATATAAATGTCCCGTAGTAATTGACGGTAAAATCGTGGAAAATGACTTTGAAATCTGCAACACCAGCACCGAAAAAATAAATAAAATCATTAAAAAAGAAAAATTACAAATTAAGGAAATACTTCTTATGACCGTTGACAGCGTAGGAAATCATACCATCATCAGAAAGGACGACCAATGAAACGAGTTATAATCGCCATCCTTGCAATATCATTTGCTTTTGTCATTTCCTTTTCAGGATATTTTCTTGTTGAAAATTGTTGTAAGGAATTGGAAACAGGTCTTGCAGATATTTGTAATGTGGCACAGAATAACCACAAAGAAAAAGCTGTTCAAAAATCCGAAAAAATCGTAAAAACCTGGGAAGATGTTCACGGAACAATTGAAAGCTTTATTCGTCACGAAGAAACCGATAAGCTTGAAGAATTAATAAAAAGCCTGCCGGTATATGCAAAACAAGGCAATATGGACAGGCTTGAGCAACAATCGGATTTGGCAATGGACGAATTACACCATTTAATCCGTAACGAAAAACCACTATTCAGCAATATATTTTAAATTAAAAGACAAAACAAAAAACCTTCCGCTTGTAACCAAAAAGATTACAGACAGAAGGTTCTGCTTCATTTTAATAATTATGCTTCAGCAATAACACGGTTGTGGTTATCACAAAGAACATAGAAGCTGTAAATTGGAACGAAGTAGCAGATAGTAAGAACGATTGGGCTGTCTGATGGAGCAACCTTTGCGCCCTTTTTCTGTGCGATTTCAACAAGCTGATTGCTGTACTGATAGTACCAAACGATTAAAAAGATACCGCAAGTTACCATACCGAGAAGGAATGCTGGAAGGAAGTCCATAATCTTCTTACAACCATAGCGTTCTGCTTCTGCGTTAGCATCCTTAGCCATTGAATACCACATATAAATTGAATAGATACCACATGTTACCATACTAAGGAGAAATGCAGTAACAAATTCAAATCTCTTATATCCGTTGTTCATGAAAAAATCCCCTTTCATAAATTTATGAATATAGAATAACAAACAACCACTTAAAAGTCAAGGAATTGCGACAAATAATTGTACTTTTTTTGTTACATTTCGTCTTTTTTCTTGTGTTGATAAATGAATTGTGATAAAATCTTTTTCGTAAATTTTATCGGGAGGTTAAAAATGTTGTCCGGAAATATAACCAAGGAACAAAAAAAGCGAATCGCAAGGCTTTTATCGGGCTATTCCCTTGTTATTGCAGGCGTTGCTATAATATATTTTCTTTCTACAAAGGGATTCAGACTCTTTTGTATTTTCAACGAAATAACCGGTCTGCTTTGTCCCGGATGCGGAAATACCCGTGCTGCACTTGCCATTCTGCGACTTGATTTTACCGCGGCATTTTCATACAACCCTCTTTGCTTTCTTGAATTTTTCTATATTGCCTGGGCAATTATATTTGCAAGTATAAGCTACATAAAAGGAAATGGCTTCAACTACAAATCCCCTTGCAAAATTCTTGATTTGATTATAATGATTATCGTACTTGTATGGGGTGTTGTCAGAAACATTCCGGGACTTATCTGAAAAGCTTAATTTAATATAAAAAAGCGAGGAAAAATCCTCGCTTTTTTTGTTACTTATTTATTTGTACAAATTATTAGCCAAGAAGTCCTGCAAAGAATTCCCAGAGCTTTGAGCTCATAAGCTTTGCGATAATCTTCTTGAGGAATGCAAGAATTCCTGTTTCTTCCTCTACAGGCTCATCGTCAACAGGAGGAACATCAGTAGCATTCTTGATGATTGCAAACTGGTCTACTCTTGTTTCCTGGTCACCTTCAACTGCGTATGAATCGAAGTAGAGTGTGTCGCCTTCAATCTGGATATATGAGTATGAAGGAACCTCAAGGTACATAACTGCTTCACCGATTGGGAAGAGCTTGTTTGTCTCTTCAACAGGCTTTGCCTTGTAGTGCTTAACACCGATTGTACCGTTGATTGAATAGATTGTTCCTGCAGGATTTACCTTTGCAGAGTAATCAAGTCCGTTGTATGTGATTTCCTTAACGCCTGTCGGAACAACCGCATTGTCATCCATAACATCAGTACGCATAAACACGTGGTCATGACCCTGGAATACAATGTCAATACCAAGCTCAGGCATAAGTGACTGAAGCTGTGTACGGATTGCAACTACATCATCGTCGTCATAATGTGAGCCGTTTGAATAAGGAGCCTTATGAATCGCAACAAATTTCCAGTCAGCATCCGAAGCGTTCATATCAGCCTTAAGCCACTCAATCTGTTCTGCTGAAAGTCCATCGTCAGCACCCAAGTTGTTTGAGTTAAGAACTGCAAAGTGAGCATTGTTATAATCGAATGAGTAGTAAACACCTGTTAATGTGTCCTGGTCAGGAGTGTTAGGAGTAATGAAGTAGTTTTCAAGTGCGTAGTCGCCCTTTTCTTCGTGGTTACCGGCAACACCCATCAGTGGTGTGTCCATAAGTGTATCTGTTACAGAATTGAACATTCTCTGCCACTGGATAAAGCTTCTGCCGTCGTCAACAAAGTCACCTGTACCGAGGATAAAGTCACCGTCGTGATTGTTGAGAGCAAGTTCAACTGCAGGAGCGAAAACTTCATTATACTGTTTTTCTGTTGTTGACTGTGGGTCAGACATATGGAAGAAGCTGAGTGAATCGGAGTTGTCAGCAGTGTCAATAACACCTGTTTCACTCCACCAGCCTCTGTCTGCATCACCAATACGATAGCAATACTTTGTGTCAGGCTCAAGGTCACTCAAGTATACATAGTGACGATTTACATATTCTTTATGATAAATAATACCGATAAAGCCCAAGTCGATAGCAGGCCATTCGCGTAATACTTCAACTTCACATTCTGTTTCTACTGTAACATCAACTGTTGTACCCTTGCTGAAATCAGGATTGCTTGAGTAAGGAACAATCTGGATGTCACTATCAGTGATGCTATATTTTGTGTAGTAGCTGATATTTCTTTCTGTTGCAGCATCTTCACCGAGAGTAACTGCAATATGTGAAGGAAGTCTTAAGTTCTTCTGTGAAAGAGGAACTTCTACCTTACCGTTATATGTGAATGTACCTTCGTGGTCAGCCATATAACCAGGGTTTTCGTCGTGTGTAAAGTCAGAAAGAATTCTGTAGAATTCCTGGTCGATAATGTCATACTGGCTGTCTGTGAGGTATTCGTCAAGGAAACCGTAAACAACTTCCTTGAGAGTATCACCCTCAAGCACACCCAATGTAAGAACGAGTGCTACAATGTCACTGAGACCAACCTCAATGTAACCGTCAACACCGATGAGACCGCCGATATAGTCAACAACCTCTTCAACACAGTCACCGCCGAAGCCGTTGATACCGAGAGAAATCGGGTCAATTTTAATATCCTTAAGAATTGTATTTAAAAGAAGGTCGTCAAGAATGATTCCAAAGAGCTCATCAACAATATGCTCAGCATTCTCACCATTGTAGAATCTTTCAAGTGCATTCTGAAGGAATGCGTCTGATTTAGGGTCTTCATTATTCTGGCAGTGATTGAAAAGAACTGTTGAAGCAAGAGAACCTAAAGTACCCTTGTCACCATCGTCACCAAAGCCATATTCATCCTTGTATACAGTTGACGGAATATCAGCAACTTCGATTGCAAGAAGCTTGTCAAGGATAGGAGATACAATTTCAAGTGTAGCTTCAGGGTCAGAGAGATATTTCTCCTCTACCTGATTACAGAGAGAAAGTAACAATGCCTTTATTGCAAGAGAAGAAACACCACCGAGGATTTCGTTTCCTGTAAGGTCAGTCATAAGCTCATTAAAGTCGAGCATACTTGTAAGGTATCCATAAAGACCGCCTGCATCCCTTACGTCCTTACCGAAGCCGTAACGAAGCTGGTAATCAAGAAGATTAGTAACGAAATTCTTAATGTTGTCGCCACCGAAATTATATGCCCAAGTCTGATATTTGAATGGCTTTGCCTGAGCAACACCGTTTATATAAACAGGAGATTCATCGTCAACATCGTGAGTACGATATTCACAGTCAATTCTGCCTGTCACATAAGTGTCCATTGTAACAGTTCTGTACTGGTTAGGGAAGCTGAGAATAGAAGCTGTGATAATTTCATGGATTTCTTCGCCACTGTCAGTAATATGGCTTGAAACATCCTGCATATGTGTATGACCTGTAACAACATAGTGCATACCTGCTTCAGCAACAGCATCTGCCACCTTTTCCCAACCGAAAAGAACAAACTGGTCAAGAACGTCAACATGTGTGTCAAAGTGAGGAATAAGGTTTGTATGAATCATACCGATAACTGTTTTTCCGTCTTTAACAGCCTTTTCAGTTTCAGCTACAATCCATTCAAGATGTGCTTCTGAGATTCTGCCACCTGTTTCCTGCTCAGCTTCACCTGAATCTGTGTTATCAGCAGAATAAAGCTGTGAGTCAATAGCAATAAGACGATATTTATCGCTTACATCGATAGAATATGAAAGTGAGCCTTCTGAATTTTCACCTTGTGGCTTGTATCTGTTATAGTAGCCATCTTCTGCAGAATATCCGAAATCCTTGTAGATTGCTTCAAATTCTTCCGGTGATGTATCAAGCTCCTCACGAAGCTCAGGATTTTTCTTTGATGTGAGCATGTCCTCACCATCATAAATCATTGAACGATTGTTGTTTATGTCGTGGTTACCGTTGATAACATAAACCTCAATGCCTGTTTCTGCCTCAAAATCTGCAAGTTTACCTGCAAGTTCTTTATGTGCAGCATATTCAGCATTTCTTGTAAGGTCACCGGGTACCAAAAGGAAATCAATCTCACCGCGTTTTGCTTTTCTTGCAAGATTTTCTAACGCAGTATCTGTAAGCACAGGTGCAAAACCGGTTGTGGAGTTATTAAGGAGCATCATATCAACAAACTCCTGCTTGTCCTCCTCTGTTTCACCCATAGAAGATTCTGCGAAGTAGTGTGTGTCGCTCAAGATACCGAAATTAACAGTATCCTTTGTTGCTGCAATAGCTGAGAAAGGAATTCCCACAACAGCAATTACAACTGCAAGAACGACACATAAAAACTTCTTAAATGTCTTTTTGTAGTTCATTTTTATTCATCCTTCCTTGAAAATATAAAAATTCATAATATTTTAACATAAAAAAAAAGAAAATGCCACATTTTTTGCAACATTTTCTCAAATTTTTCTATAAGATTTTTAATATTAAAAATAAAATAAACAAAAAAAGATTTATTTGTTCATAACATCAGAAATAATTTGTCCGTCCTGAATACGGATAACTCGCTGTGCTTCATTTGCAATGTCGTTATCGTGGGTGATAAGGATAACTGTCCTGCCCTCTTCGTGAAGCTCGTGAAGAATTTTCATAACCTCAACACCTGAATGTGAGTCAAGGTTACCTGTCGGCTCGTCAGCAAGAATAATCGGAGGTCTTGCCGCAACAGCACGGGCAATTGCAACCCCCTGTTGCTGACCGCCTGACATTTGTTTTGGCAAATGGTCAAGTCTGTGAGAAAGTCCCACACGATTAAGAGCATCAATAGCAAGTTTGTTTCTCTCTTCCTTTTTCATACCGCGATAAACTAAAGGAAGCTCAACATTTTCAACAGCTGTAAGGCTTGTAATCAAGTTAAAGCCCTGGAAAATAAATCCGATTTCCTTATTCCTGATTTCAGAAAGCTCGTCATCAGTAAGACCATCAACATCTTTACCATTAAGAAGATATTTACCGCTTGTAGGCACATCAAGAAGACCAATCATATTCATAAGTGTTGATTTACCTGAACCTGACTGACCGATAATGGCAACAAATTCACCGTGCTCAATAGTAAGATTCACACCATCAATGGCACGAACCTCATTTTCACCGGGATTATATATTTTGTACATATCACGAATTTCAACTAAACTCATAATGCACCTCGTAATTTATATCTTATGCAAAGTATTACCAATATTTTACTCCATTATTCTGATTAAATCAATGAACAATTTGTAAAAAGTAAAATTATTTGCAAAATTATAATTTGCCGTTGAAGTGCAAAGTGCAAAACGCAAAGTGTCGGAACTGCGTTGCGATTGTAATTGTGATAGAACCAACAAACCTTGTAGGGTCGGGTAAGTCTCGCCTGCCGGCTCGGTCGGTGCTTCTGCTTCGCAGAGGTCTCCACC
>JAZNTF010000205.1:0-4253 GCA_045591625.1 Candidatus Fimenecus sp. | reverse complement strand
GGTTCTGTAACTGCCTCTGCCGGCACTTCAGAATTCTGCTCAACCGGAACTTCTGCCGGATTCATAGATTCATTATGTTCCATCGTTATATCCTCCTAAAATACATATATGAAAATATTTTACTATAAAACTGTTTTTTTGTCAATGACAGTAATTGTTGTAGAAAGCATTTGTTTTGTATATTCACAAGAAAAAGCGTCCTGAAAAAAACTCAAGACGCTTTGATTTTATTTAGCTAATTCCACAAGGGCGTTTTCGAATTGATTATAGAATTCTGTGACAATTTCTCTGTCTTTTTCCGTACCGAAAAAGCTTATTGAAATGCACAAATCCCCTTTGAAGCTACCGATTGTTGCAACTGCGCAAGGCTTACGCTTCGCAGCACCCGACGCATACATATCCAAAGGCTCATTTCCGTCCATTGAAAGCAACTGTGTTTTAACAACACCTAAATTACTTACGGAAAGCGACGGATTACTGTAACACATTTTGATAATCGGCTCTGCCTGAGCATAAACCATTGATTTATATGCAAAATCCAACAACGGAATACCGTAGAGCCCCATAAACTCGTCATTTTTGTACTTCTGTCCTGCCTGTTTGACTGCCTCAAGAGTCTGAATTGGTGTTTCACCAACCTTATCAACAGTACAGTTAATGAATGAAACCTCGTTTGTATAACCAAGCTTTGAAGGGTCCTTTATATATCTTCTCAGGTCAACGGCTGTGGTTACATTTACAGTATCATCTCCGCTGATGCCCGAAAGCTTTTTGTATGCACACATATATGCAGTAAGAAGCAAATCATTTCCGCTGCAACCTGATTTTTTAGCAACTGCCAACGCAGGTCCGAACACTTCTGAGCTGATTTTTTTACGAGTCAGAATCGGCTTATCCTCTTCACTCGCAGGAGTGTATGGGAAAATGCTTTTCACCTTTGATGCAGGATTTGTAAAGAGAGCCTTTGCCTTTTTACGCTTTTCCTTACTGAAATCACCATAAACCTGGTCAAAATCACGTGGTCCCTGACTATAATCAATGGGGCTTGTACCATTTTGCACAAGTTTTGTATAGTTATTACAGATATGAGCAACATAGGTGAAATAACCCGTACCGTCAACACACATATGGTTTACAAGGTAACAAACCGTTGTTTTGCCCTCGTGATAAAAAAGGTGCATTTTGAGCTGAATGTTACTGCCCGTTGGAATTTCCTGAGTAAAGAAAGCATCCTTTCTTTCAATAGTCGGCTCTTCCTCTGAAGAAGTCACAACCTCATCAATATGATATGGCATCGGCTTCCAATAAGGAGAAATCGGACTGTAAACCACCTTTGAACGGAAAATATATGCCTTTTCAAGCAATCCCATAACTGCAGTTTTATAGCTTTCCTCATCAACGATATAGTCATAGACAAACTCAAGTCTTTCCATTCTGTCCATATATTTACGGCACATATAATTGATTTTATCAAGCAATTCGCAGCGTATTTTTTTAGGCCGTTTACAGAGCTTTCCGTTTTTTATTTCACTTTCAATAAGGTCAACACAGAATTTTTCGTTTGTTGCACCTGCATTTACAAGCTCGTCAACTCGCGCTACCACATCTGCATCATTTACGGAAAGTGATTTCAAGATATTATCTCGATTCATTTAATTCACCCTTAGTCCATTACGTGAGATAAGAAGAATTCTTTTCTGTCCTCACTGTCAATAACCTTGATTGGCTTAACCTGATTAAGGTTAGCACCACGAGCACGAAGCACCTCACGATAATCATCGTATGTGCCGTGACGAAGGAATTTAACCTCACAATTTCCGAGAGCACCACTATCGATAAGCGGTTTAACAGAAACATTACCCTCGCAGAGTTTTTCTTCGAACACCTTTGTATATCTTGCCCATTCGCTCTTTGGAACAGGCTTTGCAGTTTCAACAAGAAGAGCATAATGACCCGGAGAGGTTGTACGGTCAGGATAGATACTGTAACCGATAAATGTTTCGTCAAGCTCTTCTGCCATATTTGCAACGATTTCGTCAAATGCCATTGAGCTGATTTTTTCACCACTGATATTTGCAATCTGATTAAGTCTGTAACAGAATGTGATTTTTGGTGACTCGTAGTAATAACCTGTACAACGAACAACGTCTTCGATTCTGTAACGGTAGAAGCCACTTGTATTAGTAAGGATAATTTCATATTCCTTACCCGGTTCAAGATCCTTGATTGTAAGGAGATTATCATAATCATCAGAGTCGATAGGACGGAATTCATAGAAACCATTCTGTGGAAGCATTACATATTCAAAAGAATTGAGTTCAATAGGAACTGCCATCATTGCTTCTGTTGCAGCATATCCCAGATAGTGGATAGGCATATCCTCACCAAGATATCTCTTGAGCTTCTTTTCATAGAAAGCGAGAGCGCCTGTACCCATACCATACATCCAAGATACGTTTGGCCAGATTCGAGGCACGATTGGTGATTCGTCAAAGCCCTTACGGAATTCTGCGCGAAGCTCTTCTGCTCTTTCAGGGTTTGGCTTGAGTCTTTTTTGGAGCTGTGCACGCATTTCATCAGGACATTTGATACTGCTGTTAATCACACCTTTTTCAATGTCATCACAGAGCATTTCCCAGTTTTCTTCCATATAGAAGAACATTGATTCAAGTGTTGTAATGAAAATTGTACCAAGATAGCTTACATTTCTGTGCTGTAAAGCAAAAAGCAATTTAAGATAATGTGAATCGTAATCAAGATTTCCGTCGGCAAACTGCAATTCCTTAGGAGAAGTTGCAATCATAGGAACAATAGGTCTAAGGTTAAGCAGTGGGATTGAAGAAAGACAGCTTACGGTCTTACCGTTACCCAATTTACGACAGTTAACCTCCGCAGTGAGCAACCCCTTCTGTGGTGGCATTTTCTTACCCTGACTCTTAAACCATTTATATGTACATCCTACAGGCGCACTGAAGCTGAAGCACTGACAAACCCATTCTGCCCATGCTGAAAGAGGAACGAGCTTTGACTTACCTGTACTACCTGATGATTCTGTGAAACGACGTACAAAAGCAGCAGTATTAAGGTTCTTTTCACCCTTTGCCATTCTCTGTACATACTCGTCATAATCATAATAATTTGTAAGGGGAACAAGCTTCTTGTAGTCCTCGTAACAATGTACATCGGCAAAATTATTCTTTTTACCGTATACAGTTTTCTTGTTCTTTTTCATCAATTTCTTGAGCAAGGTTTCCTGAACCTTGTTCGCATTTTTAGCATAAAGTTTTAATTTTGCAAGTTCAGTTCTGCCAAGCATAATACCGAAATTGGTATTCATTCTGCTGATGATAGGATTCATAATTTTTCCTCCAAAAAATATATGTCTTTGTTTTGCAAATTACATATTTACACAATTAATTATTTTATCCTTTTTTTACAATTTTGTCAATTAAAACATTAATTTGGAAAATCGGAGTTTATCGAGTAAATGCAGAATTATATATTTAACTAATATGATTGTAAATGTAGGGGCAGGTCTCCGTGCCTGTCCCTAGTAAACAACACGCTCTCGGTCGGGCACGGGTGCGGGTCTCCGGTGGAGACCTCTGCGAAGCAGAAGCACCGACCGAGCCGGCAGGCGAGACTTACCCTCCCCTACAAGGTATTGTGTTCTCAATAAATTCACCGACAAATTATAATTTACAATTAATTTTACAAAAAACTCGCTACTTTCTTTTTATATAAAAATTGACACTTATCTGTTGAAAGTGTCATAGTAAGTTACACACTTTCAAAAAGGTGTGTAACGAGGTTATATACTTCAAAAATTAACCTATCCTAAAAATAAGAATAATAAGTGATATTGTGAGACGAGTCTCACAGTACTATTTTGCCTTACGGCAAAGTGATATTGAAACCGACGGTTTCAGTGTTATTTTATTCGCCACAAAACTTGCGAAGCAAATAACACTGTGCGAAGCACAATAAGAACCTGACTTCGTCAGAACCTTGTTATTCGCTTCGCTCATAATAAAACTGTGAAGCAATAAAGCTCGCCGTATGGCGAATAAAACTGGCGTTGTATCCTTACGGGTACAACGCCTAACCGATGTCTTTTTTATTTTAAAGTGTTATTGTAGAGTTTGTTTTGTCGGATATGTAAGCGTTTTCAAGCAACTGTGTGAGTGCGATTGCCGCATCAAGGTCAAGTCCGTCAGGTGTGCCTGTGCCGTCAATACAAGCATTGATGAACT
>JAZNTF010000204.1:0-5573 GCA_045591625.1 Candidatus Fimenecus sp. | reverse complement strand
ATATTTATAATCAGCGTCGCAGACCCAACATTTTGCACTTATAATCATCCCGATAAATTATAATTTGAACATAACACAACAAAGGCGGAGTCGAAAGACCCCACCAAGAGTTTATTTATTCAGTTTTTTATTGACCAGTGTATGCATTTCCATTTCAAGAGTATAGGTGATTGACACTAAAAACCAACCGGTTGAAAGATTTGCACCACCAATCTTACATGAAACGATTGAAATAACTAAGAATACTAAAGTATTAATTAAACTGAAGGTTTCGTTTCTTGCAAGGGCTTTTTTACCAATTGAAAAAAGCGAAGAAATTATTACTGCCAACGAGAAAAAGATTACACAAACCATTGTGATAAACGGAAAAAGGTAAGAAGAATTACCGAAATCAAAATTGCCGTTTATAATTCCCATAATAACACTTACAAGTGTTATGTCAGTTCTGTCATCAGAAGTAAACATCGGCAGACACATCCACAAAAGTGGTGAGAACATCAAAACAAAACGAACTATCTGTAATGGTCCGCCAAATGCAGAAGTTTTGATGTTATTAATCACTCGGTCAACTGTTTCTTGTTCTTTAATTGCTTTTTCATGGTCAGCACGAAGTCGATTATCCAAATCGTAATATACCAGATTTGTATTGCATTTCGGACAATTCTGTTTCATATAAAACGGAGAAAGCTTTTCACCACATTTTGGACATTTATTACTCATTTTCTCCACCTCCTGAAACTTGAGCTGAAAGTTTGGTTCTGCGTTCAGCCATTTCCTCACGAACCTGTTTTAATTTATCGCCTGTAAGGTCATACCAAATATATGGAATAAGCGGAAGAATACCTAAAATAGCCGGTGCCAATGTGAACATACCCCAGATAAGAGTATCTGTGTAATCATAAGCTTTTACAGTCATTGTTTCTGTTGTACTGATTTGAACGAATGAAAGACCAATGATAGGAAGAAGGAAATTGCCGAGTGTTCCTGAAATTGAGCCTGTAAGCTTACCCACGAATGTAAGCACAGAGAATGAAATGCCTTCATTTCTTTCACCTGTTTTCCATTCCATATAGTCGATTGTGTCACCAATCATTTCAGTTGGAATAACCATATTTATTGTGTTGAAGAAACTGAAAAGGAAGTTCTGAATCATAAGAAGAGGCACAACAACCCAAAGGTTTGTAAAGCAGGTTACACCCACAAGGAAAACAACAATGCCAACCACAAGTCTTACAAATCCGTTAAGAAATATAATTTGTCTGTTGTCAAATTTCTTTTTAACCTTTGGAATAAGAAGATATGTAATAAATCCTAAAATTGTACCGGGAAGTGAAATAATAATTGTAAGTGAGTTCATCTGAACAACTTCTGAATAGTAGTATGCCTGGAAGAATCCACCAATACCACCAATAGCACCAAGAACATTACCGATAACGATTAAAAGCAACGGCTTGTTTTTGATAAGTGCCTTAAATCCGTCAAGAATGCTTGGCTCTTTAATAGTTTGCACAACTCTTTCTTTTGTACAGATGCCTGAAAGTGAGAAAAGAGCCATACCGAAGGTGCCTGAAATTATAGCCATAAGTAAAAATACTTGCGAAAGTGAAAGCGGAATTGTCCCGTTATTACTTAAGTCCATAAGCACTGTAAGAATTGGTGTAGAAATACCCCCAAAAAGACCTGAAATAAAACGAGCAGATGAAATTACTCTTGTTCGGTCAGAGGGTGACGGACTGATTGCAGCACTCATACCCCAAAAAGGCACATCACCTAATGTGTAGAAAAGTTCCCATATAAAATAGGTTATAAACATATAAATAACTTTTGCAGTAAGCTCTGCCTTGTCACCAAGGATTTGGGGTCCTGCAAAAAGCATAATCGTTGCCAGCCCCAAAGGGATAGGTACAATGAAAAGATATGGACGAAGCTTACCGTAACGAGTTCTTGTTCTGTCGATGATTGAACCCATAAGTGGGTCATTGAAGGTGTCCCACAAGCCCAAAACGAACATCATAGTACCAACTATTTCAGACGGAACGCCAAAAACTTTTACGAAGAAAAGTGAAAGATAGCTACCTGCAATAATGTTGTAGCCAAAGCATTGACCGGCATTTGAAATACCGTAAATAACGGTTTCCTTGACACCTACATAACGGATATCACCTTTATTTTCAGCCATTATGATTTTCTCCTTCCCTTATTTCTGTGCTTAATTGCTCCACCCTTATCGTTGAGAAGATATGAATTTTTGCAGTTAAGATATGTGAGCTTTTCCTTGATGTTTTCTTTGTAAGTAAACTGACGACCTTCAATTTTGTCATAAAGTTCGCAACCCAAATCACAGGTTTCAGCTTTTGAATCTGCCACAACTGAAAGTACAAGAATATCTTTATCAACAGGGAAGTTAAGATTTATCTCATCATTAATATCTACCACAACATGCCAGAAAAATAACTGTTTGCATTGCGCATCACCCTCGGATGTGTGAGAATGAGTAAATTCATAACCTAAATTACCCTGTTTTGTGAATGCGACTTCCTTGAAATCATATAAATCCCAACCAGCATAATATTCTGTAATATCGTTAACAGGATATGCATAGTCATTGATTTTAACAAGCTTATCACCGTTGAGTGATGCCATAAGAATATGTGCTTTTTTAGTACCTGTCGGGAGCATAAGACTCTGACCGCCACAAAGCATAGCCTTGTTATTTTCAGGTAAATTAAATTTAATACCACCGGAAACAACTGTTTCAGGCTTAATTTCAACAGGAATTGTTTTGTTAATTACAGGCAGATTGCCTTCGGGTTTTGCATTTGATGAGAAGGCATCAATATTTCCGGGAAGCGGAATACTTGTCTGAGAGCAGTCTTCAGCATCAGGTATCTTAACTTTAATTGCAAAAGATTTAATTTCGTATGGTTTTAAGTCGAACACGAGTTTTCCGTCTGTGAGGGAAAACTCGGAAATATGCTCTTCTGAGGCATAAATTTCTCTTGCGGACTCAATTTCACAATCCAGTGCAAAGGTAACATCACTCTGAGCCTTCTTTTCACCTTCTCCGATACGGATAACAATTTCATCACTGTTTTCTGCCTTTTTCATTGCACGAAGAATAGCATTTCCGGTAAGTGAACCGAAAGAGTATTCTGTTTGGTTACCCTCATGATTTGAAACAACAAAAGATGCCATCGGCATAACAAAATTACGGGATTCGGTCTGTGTTTCGTGTGCAACATTACCTTTGTGGGAGAAAATTGCATATGAATATCTGTTAAGACCTAATTCCATCATAGACTGCATACTGTCCACCTTGTAATTCTTGTATGGTGTATGCATAAGTGTAAGGCGAAGAGTGTGGTCATCAAATTTATCCCAACCATATTTACATTCGCTGATAACAGAAACACCAAAATTTTCTTCCCGGTCACTGATGTCTGCCCATTTCTGTGCAGGGACCTCAAAGAGCTTTTCATTCATATTACCGCGCTTGATTGCACCGAAACCTAAGTCGTATGTTGCGACAGAATTGCTTGCAGTGAATGTAAAAACTTCTTTTGCAAGATGACGCTTACTGCGCCATTCAGCTTCTGTATAAACTTCAACAATTTTGCCGCCACGACTAAGGGCAACAACAGATGTGAATGTGCTGTCACCGAAGGTCTTTACAATTTCAAGAGCAACTCGGCAAGGTCCGTTTTCAATAACTCTGATTGTTTTGACTTTAGCCTTATTCTGTGGTTTACGATTTAATTCTTCATAATTCAATTCCCAAGCAGGCCAATCCTTGCTTCCGTTATAATCGAAAATACCTGTAGTAATTGGTTTGCGGAGAATTTCCTTTTTTAATTCCTTGTCGAAAATTGAAGAGATATCACCATTACTGTTAAAGCCTACTCTGTATTTTTCGTTTTCAAGCATCTGAATTGAGGCAAAAAGTTTTGATTTAACTGTCGGCTTTTTACTTCTGACATCAAATACTCTATACCCCATAGCAGGTACAGTTACGTTCATAAGAACAGTTGCAACACCATTTTTTACACATTTAATCTGTGCTGCATATTCATTTCCGTCTGCGTCATAAACTGTTACATTTTTTGCAAAGGATTTAATAGGAACATCAACTGAAACAACGCCTGTGCGTTCATATTCCATAGGATTGTTGACAACAACGGCAGTGCCTTTTGCAAATGATGTATCGAGATTTGACACAATGGATTTTACAGCACCCTCATATTCGTTAGTAAACTGATTAAGTGACATTGCATAATCATTCCAGCTTCGTCTGTATGCGCGTTGAACAGAAGTTCCCGGCAAATCATCATGGAACTGGTGAGCGATAACTCGCTTCCAAGCCTTTGTAAGAGTTTCCTGAGGATACTCATATCCTTTTGTAGCCATAGCAGTAACACAAGCACGTTCCGCCATATCTGCGATTTCTTCGTTTCGTCTGTTCCAACGCTTACCGATAGCACGTGAGGTGTAACCACCGACAGCATGATTTGTCATAACAAGCTCGTTGTTCCATACAGGTAATTTTTGCTTTGTTTCTTCCGGCAAAGCATCAATATCACGGAAAACCTGGTCAGCAGGAGCAGATAAAACCTCAATATCACTTGTGTCATTTTTTGCGATTTCATCACAAACAGTTTTAACAGAAGGCTCTTTTGGTGCACCTCCACGGTCACCGACACCATGGAAAATTGCAGTCATTGGCAAGTCATATTTTTCGTTGTCATTTAATTTTTCTTTTACAAACTTCTTGTCACGTACCTTTAATAAAACACTTGTGTAAGAGCCAGGGTTTGTATTACCGTACACATAATTTCCGTCAACACCGTACCATTTACCAAGGTCAAACGGAATTCCGTAAGCAGAACCCCAGGTAAGTTTTTGAGTTGTAAAGCCCTTAAGATTTGCGTGGTGCATAATTGATGGTAAAGCATAGCCAAATCCGAAGCAGTCAGGAAGGAAGATATCACAACTTCGTTTATCGAAATTTTTCTGGAAATATTCATTACCCAAAAGGATGTTTCTGAAAAGTGCTTCCGGTGACGGCACATTTACATCACCATTTTCAAAAGCACTACCGCAGACATTCCATTTGCCTTCTGCAATGTACTTCTTCATTCTTTCCCACATTTCAGGATAGTATTCCTTCATAAGCTCATAACGATATGAGCCTTCAAAGTTGAACTTATAATCAGGGTACTTCTCAAAAAGCTCAAAGTTATCAGTAAGAGTTCTGCGTATGTACTGGTCCACTGTTGTTTCAAAATCCCAACTCCAGATAGTGTCAAGATGAGCATTCGAAATCGTATATACCTTCTTCTTTTCCATAATGATGCCTCCAACAATCCATTGATAAATTGATTATATATTTTAATAAAGAAAAAATCAACAATTCAGCGTAAAAATCAATATGATTTTTATTTACATAAATTGGAGTTTATCGGGGAACTAATATAGAACAATATATCTTGTACGGGACGATGCCTTCATCGTCCCGTAGTCGGTAAACATCACACTTTGGAACGGGACGATGTGGGCATCGTCCCCTACTTGGCTCC
>JAZNTF010000203.1:0-6309 GCA_045591625.1 Candidatus Fimenecus sp. | reverse complement strand
AAAATACACTGTTTCGATACCAAATTATATATTTGGTATCGAATTTTCTTTGAAAATTCGACTATAATCCTTTCAATGACTGTAATGCAAAATTGTATTTTTTAATTCAATTTTGCTAAAAGCCGATAATATCGGCTTTTTCGAAACACAACTGCGTTTCGATAAATTACAATCATTATAATCAACTCGACAAACTTGAATTTGTGGGGCAATAAAAATGTTAATATTTGAGCAAACAACTGAATACTCATATCGTGACCCTGCCACATATATTGAAAATGGCACTATATATCTGTTTTTCACTTTAGTCGAAAACACCCCTGAAAGACAATATTTTTATGTTGCGATGAGTCAAAGTACAGATTTTATTAATTGGAGCAAGCCGAAAATTCTGACCGAAAAAGATACTCTTAAAAACTATTCCTCACCAGGTAATGTTATTAAACATAACGGCGACTATTATCTTTGTTTGCAGACTTATCCGAGAACAGATGCTCAGATATACGGCAATGAAAATTCAAGAATCTTCACAATGAAAAGCAAGGATTTAATAAATTGGGATAAGCCGGTTCTTTTAAAGGTCAAAGGTGACGTTTCCGAAAACGATATGGGAAGAATGATTGACCCGTACATTCTTCGGGATGATGATAAGTTTATATGTTTTTTCAAGCAGAATGGTGTTTCTTTCAGTACATCAGAAGATTTAATTAATTGGAAATACGAAGGCTTTACCGATTGCGGTGAGAATGTATGTGTAATCAAGGAAAATGATGAATATCTTATTTTCAATTCACCGAAAAACGGGATAAACATTATGGTTACCAAGGATTTTAAAACATTCACTGATGTCCGGACTTTCTATCTTAACCAGGAAAACAAGCCTTGGGCAAAGGATAGAATTACTGCAGGATTTGTTATTAATGTGAGCGGTATTTCAACATATAAATATGCTATGTTTTATCACGGCGACAATGAAGATAATTATCTTTTTGGAGCAACCTTAGCGGTTGCTTTCAGTAATGATTTGCTTAACTGGTATGACTAAATTAATTCCAATTTGTCGAGTTCTATATGAAACAATAATACAAAATTTTTATACCTACAGCTGCGGATTTGGTGGTTGGTTTTTTAGTTGACTTATGGGTGAATTCATGTTAAAATCCCAATAAGAAAAGGTGTGAAAGTTCATTTGAAAAGAGGCATAAAACACCTTTCAAAAAAACTCTTGAATTTCGATGAGGTTTTGACCACAAATCATCCCACACAGAGAATTGGAACATTTGGAATTATTGGAAATATTGTTGTGGAGGTGGCGAAACAGTACATATACAATGTACATTAACTGTTGGCATTTTTGTAATGGTTTATAACTTTTATAAAGAGTGGAGAGATAGTACCAAACGAGAAAAATAAACTTTTAAGGGGAGTTTAGAATATGAAAAAGAAAAAATTTCTAAAGCGTATTATAATACTTGCAATTATCGGTGTACTTTGCATACCGGTTCCGGTTCATTATGCTGGAACTGGAAATATTGAATATAAAGCAATATTATATACTGTATCCAAAATTTGTACTCGTCCCAGTATTCCAGATTATTCTGGTTCATATAATGTAGGAACAACAGTTGAGATTTTAGGTTTTGAAATCTACAACGATGTTCATACTGTTCATCCTATTGATTAGAAAAATTCTAATTAATCTATAATTCAATCAACAAATTAAGATTATGAAAGGAGCAGTTCATTTTGTCTGCTCCTTTTCTTTATGTGCATAAATTTTATACTCTAAAAAACTTTATTCTATTGTTATGTCTGCCCCTAATTTTTTTAAAATTCCACAAAAATTCGGATAACCTCGATTTAAATGATATAAACCCGAAATGACAGTTTCATTTTGTGGTATTAGAGCAGCACACAGAAGCGTTGTTACTGCACGAATATCATTACCTTCTAGATAAGCCCCACTCAAATCCTTTTTCCCGATTACTTTTATGGTATTACCATAATGTGTAATCTCTGCACCTAATTTATTAAGTTCGTTTACATAACCAAATCTTTCAGGAAAAACAGTATCTCTTATAATTGATTCACCATCACATCTTTGTGCAAATACTGATAATAATGGTTGCAAATCTGTTGGCATTCCTGGATAGGGTAATGCTATTGCATTTATTGGTTTATATGTTTTTTTCGCTCTAACAAAAATTGAATCTGCTACATCTTCAATAATTTCCAAACCAGCCTTTTTATATGTATTAATGAGGGCAAGGTTATGTTCAGGAATCGCATTGTTTATGCGACACTCACCACCTGCTACAGCAATTGCTGTTATAATTATACCCGCCTCTATTCGGTCTGGCATTATTTCATACGAAAAATTTCCACGTAGTTTTCTTTTTCCTATAATTGTTATTGTATCACTTCCAGCACCAGTAATCATAACTCCCATAGAATGCAGAAGATTCGCAACATCCACAATTTCTGGTTCCTTTGCTACATTTTTTATAATAATTTTTTCTTCTATCATTGATGATAAAATAAGCAAATTACATGTAGCTCCAACACTTGGATATCTTAAAAAAACCACATTTTCCTTTATGTTATCGGTTCTTTTTGCATTAACTACACCAGATTTCATTTTGTGTTCAACACCCAAATCATACATACAGTCCAAATGTATATCTATTGGTCGATTTCCAATTTTATCCCCACCTGGTAATGGGATTAAAGCCTTTTTATTAGTAGCTAAAAACAGACCCAAACAATAAATTGAAGCCCTTATTTTTGATGCTAACTCTTGATTCAATAAGACATTCTTTATTGACCCTTTCATAACCACAGAATTATTAAAAAAACTGATTTCTTTTCCGGCATTTCTAAGGATTTGTATCATAATATCAATATCAGATGTTCTAGGGATATTATCAAGTGTTATTGGTTCTTCACTTAACGCAGCTACAGTTAAACATGCTAAGGCTGAATTTTTAGAGCCATCAACTTTTGTTTCACCAGATAAAGTTCTTCCCCCTCGAACACATATTTTCTTTTCCATTTTGCTATCCCTTTAATTGCTTTTTTCTACAACAATAGTTTTTATTCCAAGCTCTTTAAAAGAACTTACATCTTCTCTTGAAACTTCCCAGTCAGTTATTAAAAAATTTAGTTTTTCCGCTGGACATATACTTATAGCCGAATTAAACCCCACTTTTTCAGTCGGATATAAACCAACTACCGTTTTAGAATTTTTAATTACCTCAGTTGTTAATGCAACACTTCTTGTTTTTTGTACCGAAAGACCAAAATCAGCAGAAATATTCGCTGAAGTAATAAAACATTTATCAAATCTAAATCTTTTTACCATTTCAACTGCAAAAGCATCATAAAACGCACCGCTTTTACTCATTTCCCCACCAACAAGAATGGTTGTAACGTTTTCGTTTTTTCTCAACTCTTCAGCAATGGATATCGAATTAGTTACTATCGTACAATTTTTTCCTTCTGGAAAATTCTGTGCAATCAAAAATCCAATACTAGCGTTAGTTAAATAAATTACGTCATTATCCTCTACAAGCTCTAACGCTTCTTTAGCAATTTTATTATAATTGCTTTTTGACTCCCTAATACGTTCTTTTGATGAAAGGTTATAGGCACTTTTACAATCGCCAACTTTTTTTATTGAAAGTGCTCCGCCATAAGTTCTTTTAAGAAGTCCTTTTTCTTCAAGAATTCTTAAATCTCTTTTTGCTGAATCATAGCTTACAGCAAATCTTTCTTGAATTTCTGCTGTAGTAATACTACCATTTTCATTTAACAAATCTAATATCGCTTGATGTCTTTCTTCAATAAACATATCATTCACCTTTGTTAACGAATTACAAAAAACGCACACGCTTTCGTTCCTTGTTGTTAACATATTAACACAGTTTTTCACGATTGTCAACCATCATCGTGAAAAACCGTTAATCATTATCATAAAAATTTCTGGATTAGGGTTCATGAATGTTTTAGAAATCAGTT
The DNA here is from genome assembly GCA_045591625.1 of Candidatus Fimenecus sp. Taxonomy (GTDB): domain Bacteria; phylum Bacillota; class Clostridia; order Oscillospirales; family Acutalibacteraceae; genus Fimenecus. Next base: position 2,292 of record JAZNTF010000203.1, on the reverse strand, counting down.
TTAGTTTATGTATAGATATAAAATAAAAGTTATGCGGATTTCTTTTTTGAATTAATAATATAGGATTTCTAATTCAAAAAAACGAGAGTGCCTTTTCTTTGTTTTATGCGTTAAAAATTTTTACACCTACAGCTGCGGATTTTGAGTTAACTTATTTAGTTGACATACCCTGAAATTCAAGTTAAAATCAAGGTCAAATAAGGGTGTGAAAAACATCTTCAAAAAGGGGTTTTAAATGCCTTTCAAAAGAGCTTTTAAACACCGATGAAGCTTTGACCCCAAATATCCCACACAGAGATTTGGAACATTTGGAATTATTGGAATTATTGTTGTGGTTTAGTATATGTAATTGGAATAAAAACCACTATATGTAGTAGTTGGAATAGTTAATAAATCACCTTTGCTTTTCGGGACCAGAAGGTCGGTTCGAATCACCTCACTCCGACCAAATAGAAACAGGTAGTTTATGCTATCTGTTTTTTATTTTACTCAATTAACCTTATTGGTGATTCGAACACTTCTCGGCGAAGGCGAACACAATCGAATTTATTCGTGGGCACCGCCCCACGAATCACCTCACTCCAACCAAAAAGCAGTTGAAAATCATATATTTTCAACTGCTTTTTCAATAAAAACAATCTGCCAATTCATTCACCTGAACCGGCAGATTGTTTTAATTTTAATAATTATCTTTTAACATTTTTACTTGCAACATAGGAACTCTTGGCACCTGTATCAGCATTAACTGAACGAACGGTGTATTTATAAATAACACCTTTCTTTGCAGATTTATCTGTCCAAGACTTTTTATCTGACTTTGCAGTACCCATACTTTTCCAACCTGACCATTTTTCAGTCTTTGTGTTGTATTCTGAACGATATACTGTGTAGCCTGTTGCACCTTCGCACTGACTCCATGCAACATTTATTCCGTTACTTACTGCTTTTACTGTTGTTGTCGGTTGTGCGAGGTAAAGTAATGCATTTGATGCTTTATAGGTACTCTTGACACTACCATTGATTGCTCTTACTGTGTAGCGGTATTGTGTACCACTCTTTACAGATTTGTCAACCCATGAAACTGTTGAGTTCTTCTTGATTGTACCCATATTTTTCCAGGAAGTCCATTTACCGTTTGAAAGTTCTGAGCGATAAACTGTATAACCTGTTGCACCTGCAATTTTGTTCCAAGAAAGCTTTACACCACTTGCGTTATTTGCAATTTTTACTGTTGGTTGTGCAAGATAAAGTGTCGCTGCACCATCTTTGTTGTAAGCGCTACCTACTTTATCATTCATCGCTTTTACGGTATATCTGTATTTAGTACCGCTTTTTACAGATTTATCTACCCAGCTTGTTGCATTTGCTTTAGTTGTACCTCTGTTAGTCCAACCACTCCACTTTTTAGTTTTGGTGTTGTATGTTGAACTGTAAACTGTGTAGCCTGTTGCATTTGCGGCAGTACTCCAACTAACCTTGATACCATTTGATGCTACTGCTACTTTAACATCAGGAGTCACATTATACTTTTTACCATTAAGAGTAATAAATGTACTTGTTTCCTTGCCGTTAACTGCTTTTACAGTATATTTATAATAAGAACCAAGTTTTACACTTGTATCTGTACAACTTGTAGATGTTACACCTGATTTAAGTCTTGACCAACCGGACCATTTTTTAGTGCTTGCGTTGTATGTTTTCTTATATACAATATAGCTTTGGGCACCTTCCACCTTATTCCAGTTAATTTCAAAACCTTTTGCAGTTGGTGTAAATGAAACAGTTGGTGTAGCCAAAACCTTTTTAGCAATTGCAGTTACTTCTGTTTTAGCATCACATCTGCTACAATGCTTTGATTTTGAACCAGCTTCTGTATATGTTGGTTCTTTATCTGTTGTAAAGTCTTTTGCATAGGCGTGACCAAGCGCGGCAATTTCTTTCTGCTCTACTGTTGTCACACCACATACAGAGCATTTTTTACCATCTGTAAGACCAGTAGCAGTACAAGTTGCCGCCTTGCCGGTTACAGTTACTTCTGTATGAGCTTTTGTAGGAATTACATTTTGCTTAACTGTTTTGTCGTTACAACGGGTACAATGCGAGCCTTCTGTAAGACCTGTTTTGGTACAGGTTGCTTCTACTGCTTTGTCAATTACTATATCGTGACCTAATTTTGCGATTTCTTTATATGTTGTGTAGTCACATCTTGAGCAAGTATCGTAAGCATACCAGCCTTTTTCTGTACAAGTTGCAGATTTACCAGCGTGTGAAGCAATAGCGTGACCTAACTTT
>JAZNTF010000202.1:0-4108 GCA_045591625.1 Candidatus Fimenecus sp. | reverse complement strand
CAGATATTTATTCTGTAGGTGTTGTAATGTATGAAATGCTTACAGGACAACTTCCATTTCAATCAAACAGTGCTGTTTCAGTTGCTATAATGCAATTACAGCAAGAGCCAAAGCGACCTCGTGAGATTATTTCTACAATTCCTGTCGGTCTTGAACAGATTACTATTCGAGCAATGCAGAAAAGCCCGTTCAATCGTTATCGTTCAGCAGCAGAAATGCTTGTTGATATTAATGCGTTCAAGAGAAATCCGGCTATAAAGTTTGATTATAATTATTTTATTGACAAGTCACCAACTAAGTTTGTAAAAACTGATACAAGTCAGACACGTGAACAGCGTATTCCGACATATAGAAATAATAACACAGTTGCTGTCGCTGAGGGTAACTCAATGAACAAATCTACAGCAATTATGATAGGTGCTATTGCCGGTGTTGTTGTTCTTGCAATTTTAATTGCTGTTATTTTTGGTGCTTTTGGTAAGGTTAAAGTTCCTAATTTTGAAGGATTTAACTATTATGAGCAGATTGAAAACGAAAAAGAGTACACAAATAAGTTTAAATTTGAAATTGTTATAGATGAAGAATCAGAATTAGAGGATGGTACTGTTATTAAACAAGACCCTGAGGCAAATACCAAAGTAAAAAAAGGCTCAACAATTACTTTAACCATTTCTCAAAAGAGTAGCTTGAAGCTTGAAGAAAAAATTATTGGAATGACAGAAGAAAAAGCAAAGAGTTATCTCACAGCAAGAGGTATTATTACTTCTGTTGTAACAGAATATTCTGAAACAGTCACTCCGGGTTGTGTTATTAAGACTGACCCTGAAATTGGCACAGTAGTTGATGTAGGTTCAGAGGTTGTTCTTTATATTGCTACCGATTCTCAAGATACTGTTAAGGTTCCGCCCCTTGAAGGAACTTCAAAAGAATTAGCAATACAATTGATTGAAGCAGCTGAGCTTAAAGTTGGTAAAGTAACTGAAGTTGATAGTTTATTAGAAAAAGATGTTGTTGTAAAACAAAGTATTGCAAAAGATACAACAGTTCCTATTGGTTCAACAATTGATATTACCGTAAGTAATGGTAATGCTCCTGAGTCATCTGTCGATATTGAAATTACTTTACCTTCGGTTAATAGAACAGGTACTTTACAATTATTTATTAATAATAAGTTGACATATACATCAGATAAGCTTCTTCTCGATGGTGGCAAGACAACAGTTACATTAAAAGGTACCGGTGCAGATAATAGTTATACAATAACAATCGATGACAGTACAGTTCAAAAGGGTAAAGTTGACTTTACAAAATCTCCGGCTGTTGTTTCTGGTGTTGAAAATGTTACATTTGTCAATAAGATTGAATTAATCAGTGTTGTTGATATGTATCAGCAAGATGCTATTGATGCACTTGTTGAAATAGGGTTTAGTAGAACTAATATTGTTACAAGAGCAGATTATAGTTCAACTCATGCAAAAGGTGTTGTGTTTAAGCAAACTCCTGAGTCAAGCGGTTCATCTAAAATAGCAGCAAATACAACTATAACACTGTATGTAAGTCTTGGAGAAGCACCAACAACTGCTCCACCAACAACTCCTACAACCCCAGCCTCTGCTGGTGCATAAATTAATTATATGAAAAATCTAAAAGGTATAATTACAAAAGGCATTGGCGGCTTCTATTATGTTGAAGTCGCCAATACAATATATGAATGTAAAGCAAGAGGTAAATTCAGAAAAAATAGAATTTCACCTCTTGTTGGTGATACCGTTGATATATCTGTTAATGATAATGCTGAGAATACAATTGATTTGATTCATGATAGAAAAAATTTCTTAGTCAGACCTCCGGTATCAAATATTGATAATTTAATAATAGTCGTTTCAACTGTTGAACCAAAACCCAATTTTTTTGTTATCGATAAATTGATTACGACAGCAGAATATAAAAATATTGAACCATATATTGTTATATCAAAAACAGATTTATCATCATATAAAGAAATATATGATGTATATAAAGATACCGGAATTACTATAATTACACTTGATAATGAAGATTCACTTGATAAAATAAAGTCAATTATGAAAGATAAAATAAGTGCATTTACCGGCAATTCCGGTGTGGGAAAAACAACCTTATTGAATCGTTTAGACACAACACTAAATTTATCAACAGGTGAGATTAGTGATAAGTTAGGAAGAGGACGTCATACAACTCGACAGGCACAGCTTTTTAGTGTCTGTGGTGGATATATAATTGATACACCGGGTTTTTCCTCCTTTGATTTTGAAAAAACAGAGATAATTAAAAAGGACGACCTTCCGTATTGTTTCAGAGAATTCAGAGATTACCTTGGTACGTGTAAATTTACGTCTTGTGCTCATGTTAATGATAAAGGATGTTCTGTTTGCGAAGCCGTTAAAAATGGTAAAATAAGTGAAACTAGACATAATAGTTATGTGCAATTATACAATCAGGCAAAGGAACTAAAAGAATGGGAACTTTAAAAAAAAGATGTGTCATTATTGGCGGTGGGGACTGTTCAGTTGATTGTTTAATATCCAATATTGACAAAAACGATTATATTATTTGTGCTGATAGTGGTTATGATATTGCAATAGATGCAAATATTGTTCCTGATTTGTTAATTGGTGATTTTGATTCAATCAAAACAATTCCCGAAAATGTTAAGAAGATTGTTTTACCTGTTGAAAAAGATATTACCGATTGTGAAGCTTCATACATTGAAGGCGTTAAACTTGGTTTTAATGAATTCATTATTTTAGGCGGAACAGGTGGAAGATTTGAACATACTTTTGCTAATATATCAATTATGGCTAGAGCATCAATGCAAGGCAAACAAATCACTATAATTGATGATAAACACATATTCAGAGCTATTACAGATTCTTTGATTAGAATTCCATTTTCTCCTAACAGACAAATTTCTGTTTTTGCTTTTGGTGATAAGGCATACGGAGTTTGTGAGACCGGTTTTCATTATTTAATATCTGATTATACTCTCGACCCATATATTCCTATAGGTATTAGTAATGATATTACCGATGATTTTGGTGTGATTTCAGTTAAAAAAGGAACTTTAATTATCATCGAAACAATTATGTAACAAAATAATTCCCCTTGCGTATAATGTAATAAATACATAAGCAGGGGGGATTTTTATATGGGAAGAAGAAAAGGCTCAAATGGAATCGTATTTATTGCGTTAGGATTAGGACTACTTGTGTCTTTAATTCTTCCTGCAAAAGCAGTAATAGTCATTCTTGCAGTTGCACTGGTTATCTGTGGAATTTTCCTCTGTAAAAGTTAGGGAGGCATTCTTGTGAAAGTTGTTGTAATGAAAAGCCCTAAACTCTTAGGTGGAATATTAAGAAAAATCTTTGGTATAAAGAAAATTGAAATACAATAAAAAACCTCCCATAAGGGAGGCTTTTTTATCTTATTAATTCAACTTTTTTGTTAAACATCATCTGTATCAATTAGTTCGTTTGTGTCATTTGGAGCAATATCTGCGTTATCTTGCTTTATTTCATCAGTATTACTTGATTCAGTTGAATACTCTATATTTTCATCAATTGATACAAACTGTTCATCAATTAAATTTTCTTCAAATTCTTTTTCCGCTTCTTCCCAGATGCTTGATTTTTGACGTTTAAAAACAAATAGTCTATTTTTATTAAGATAGTATACTGCAATTAATAATACTATAAAAATGCAAGATATTAACAAAGCAACAGATGTATAAGGAATAGCATATTTAAAAGTAATTAAATGTTGACCGGATGAGACCCTAACCCCTAGCAAAGCATTTGATATTTTAAATATATCTTCGTCATTTACTTTTTCACCATCAATATATACATTCCAAGCTTTATCATATGGAATGGATGTATATAAAACTTCATTGTTTTCTGCTGTATATTTACCTTCAATTTTAGTTTCAGTTACTTCAGTATATTCTATTTGACCAGATGATAACTTGTTGTATCCCTCAACAAATTTATCATTATCGATTGTAAATACAATAAAATCAACCATTGCATACGATGCTTCTTCTTTAATAGGCATTTCAATAGTTATATTT
>JAZNTF010000201.1:0-5307 GCA_045591625.1 Candidatus Fimenecus sp. | reverse complement strand
TTATTTCCATCTTAAAACAGATTGGTAAATCATTTTTTATTTCACCCTTAAGTTCAATTGTAAGTGCTTCATCATCTCTTGTAAAGTTGATTTCTTCATCACTACCTAAAAGTTTAACACTTTCGATTAAGTAATCGTGAGGATTATGGAGCTTAAGAGTCTTAATCTTAACAGTTTTTGACGGTCGCATCTGGAAAACATAAAGATAACTGTCTTTGTATGTAAATCTGAAATCTTCATTTGTAAATTTCTTTTCGTCGCCATCCTTGAAGAATCCTGCTTCTGCATTAACTGAGCCTTCACCGAATTGTTTCCAGACTGTTGTACCATAAATGCCTTCGCCGTTTGTTTCGAGCCATTCACCCATTGTAAGAAGAACTTCTGTTTCTTCGTCCGTAATTGTGCCATCAGGCTTCGGGCCTATATTAATAAGCAAGTTACCATTCTTTGAAACAATATCTACAAGGTCACAGATAACCTGTCTTGCTCTCTTGTATTCGTTGTCTTTTCTGTACCCCCAAGAGCATTTACCGATTGCAGTATCAGTCTGCCAATAAAGTGGCGAAATACCTGTCAATGCACCACGCTCAACGTCAAATGTTGCAACAGTTGGTGGAAATGCCTCGTGCTTATAGTTAATTGTAACTTCCTTGCCCCATTCTTCTGCTCTGTTATAGTAATAAGCAGCAAGCTTTTTGAGATAAGGCTTAAAGCTGTGATTATGAATCCACCAATCGAAATACAATACTGATGGCTGATATTTATCGACTAATTCACAAGTACGGACAACCCAATCCTCAAGCCAATCCTTACTCGCACCGATTGTATGAGTATTTTCTGTTGTTTCACCAAGATGATGCGAATCCCATTCTTCACAGAAAACTGCAGGACCGTAAAAATCACGATAATTGTCATCATTTACGTCACTGTCAAAGGTTCTGCCCAGATTCATAAAGAAATAATGCTCAGCACGATGAGTTGAAGCACATAATGTAAGTCCCTGTTTTTCGCATTCTGCTTTTAATTCACCAACAACGTCACGACAAGGTCCCATCTTCTTTGCATTCCAACGGTTGAATTCTGTATCATACATAGCAAAACCGTCGTGATGTTCAGCTACGGGCATAACATATTTAATACCTGCTTTTTTGAAAAGAGAAACCCATTTTTCCGCATCAAAATTTTCTGCCTTAAACATCGGAATAAAATCCTTATAGCCGAAAACATTATGTTCACCATATGTTTTTCTGTGGTGTTCAAACTCTCGTACATTTTTGTCGTACATACTTCTTGAATACCATTCACTGCCGAAAGCAGGTACTGAATAAATACCCCAATGAATGAATATACCGAGTTTATCGTGTCTGTACCAATCAGGTACTTTATGGTTTGAAAGTGATGGCCAATCAGCCTTATACTTTCCTTTTTCATTTGTTTCATCAATTAATTTCAAATATTCCTGTGTTGTCATTTTTCATCACCCTTATTGATTATACAATATAGTTTAAAAAAATACACTATTATAATTTACAAAAATTTGACAAACAAGTATCTTGTGGTATAATTCTTTTATCTTGAATTGCATTTTAACAAGGTTTCAATGCCATTATTTTTCAGGAGATGATTTTTATGAAAAATATTAAAAGAATCTTATCAACAATTTTAAGTCTTACAATAATTATGTGCGTTTTTGCAGTTTCTTGCATCAATGTATCTGCCGAGGCACCTTTTAATGCCGTGCTTTGTGCTTTTGACTATGCAACAGGTACACTGTCTCTCTTTGGTATCGGTGAAATGACAACTGACCATGCAAAGGACTGGGAAGGCTATAAAGACAGAATACATTATGTTGTTATCGGTGACGGAATAACCTCAATCGCCCCTGACGCATTTAATGGTTGCACTTCACTTGTTGAGGTTGTAATCGGTAATGATGTTGCTGTAATCGGCGAAGAGGCTTTCAGCGAATGTACAAAGCTTGAAGCACTTACTCTTCCTGACAGCATCACAACAATCGAATCCGATGCATTTCTCAATTGCACTAACCTTAAAACTTTGAAATTAGGTAAAGCAGTTACCGATATCAATGAAGATGTACTTCTTAGCTTTACCTGTGAAGAATTTATTGTCGACGAAGGCAACTCTGCTTTTTCAAGTCAGAATGGCGTTTTATTTAACAAGGATAAGACAACATTGATTAAATACCCTTCACATAACAAAAATACAAGCTACACTGTACCTGATACAGTTAAAACAATCGGTACTTCCGCTTTCATTAACTGTTCAAATCTTGAATCAGTCGACCTTCCGAATAGCCTGACTCAGATAAATAAATCTGCTTTTTATAACTGTGAAAAGCTTTCTCTTGTTAATGTAAACAGCTCAAAGTCCGATTTCAACAAGGTTATAATGGGTGTAGAAAACGATTCCTTAACCGATGCAAGAATCACATATGCAGGTTCATCCTCTGCAACAGGAATTATTCTTGCAATTGCCTTTATCGGTGTTGTAATTCTTCTTGCAGGAATTGTATTACTTAAGAAAAAGAGCAAATAATAACTAATTCAGACAAAAAAACCTGGTGGTCGCAAAACCATCAGGTTTATTTTTATATTTCAATTTCAATTCCCACCGGACAATGGTCACTACCCATAATCTGCGTATATATTCTGCTTTCCTTTACCCTTGGCATAATTCGGTCAGAAACCACAAAATAATCAATTCTCCATCCCACATTCTTTTCTCTTGCGTGGAACATATAGCTCCACCACGAATACTCTATTTTTTCCGGATAAAGTGTACGGAAGGTATCGGAAAAGCCCGAATTCAAAAGTTCTGTGAATTTCTGTCTTTCTTCGTCAGTAAACCCTGCACTATGATGATTTGTCTTTGGGTTTTTAAGGTCAATTTCCTCATGTGCCACATTCAAATCTCCACAGTAAATCACAGGCTTTGTGCTATCAAGTGATTTAATATATTCTCTCAAATCGTCTTCCCATTCCTGACGATATTCAAGTCTTGTAAGCTCTCGCTGAGAATTCGGAGTGTAGACACAGAGAAGATAAAAATTATCGTATTCAAGTGTTATTGCTCTGCCCTCGTGGTCGTGTTTTTCAATATCAAGTCCGTACCATACACTGATTGGCTCTTTTTTCGCAAAAATTGCAGTACCTGAGTATCCTTTTTTCTCCGCTGAGTACCAGTATTGATAATATCCGTCAGGGTTAAATTCAGCCTGACCGGGTTGCATTTTTGTTTCCTGAATACAGAAAAAGTCTGCTTTTTCATTATTGAAAAATTCCTCAAAGCCTTTGTTAAGACATGCTCGGAAGCCGTTAACATTCCATGATATGAATTTCATAATTTTCACCTCATTTTTTAAGATATTTCACATAGTCTTCATATAATTTTGCAGAATCCGAATGTCCTGCAAAGCTATTTGATTCTTTAGGATTCATAATTCCGAGATACTGATATCCCAAAATTTTGTCAGCATAGGGTGCAACATTTTCAATCTGCTTTTGAATCCGTTCAAAGGGAGCCGGAATCAAAGCGCTCTGATACACCATTCCTTCAAAATCAAACAATTCGATATCTGCCCAGAGTTTTGACCGCCCTGCTTTATCGTGAGCAATTTTCAATTTCTCAAAAAGCCGTTTTGTGCGGTCAACTTTTGTTTTTCTGACTCCAACCTCATCCTGATATGCAATAAAATCCACATCAAGCTCTGTCAACTGACGGATAAAACGATTACCTGCAAAAACAAGATTTGTCCCGTAAGGAGCAATCAAGGTCTTTTTGTCAGGTGTTAACTTATAACATCGTGCAGAGCATAAGTTTACATATTTCATAAAGTCCTTTGAGTATTTTAGAATTATACAGGTTTCATCAGGAAAATACCAACCGTAAAAGCTTTGGTGATGAGCATAAAGTTCTGCTATCTCTTCCATTGCCCTGAATGAGCGGTCAATAACCTCTTTACTTGTAATATTATAATTTGCCTTTTTCCAATCACCATAAAACCCGTTGCCGAGAAAAACCTTAATACCGCAGTCATCTGCTTCGCAAAGCAATTCCTCAATCGGGTCAGAGCAAGGTATGTCAGCAAAAGGAAAAACTGATGATGTAAAATAGCATTTTTCATAAAGTGCAGTTGCCATAACAACAACATATTCCATCCCAATAGACGAAATTTCACGAACTTTTTCACGCCATTCTGCCCCTGTAAACCTGTCAATAGTCGGATTCCAGTACTTTCCTTCAGGAGTATTGTGGTGATGAAACTCAAAAAATGTACCATCAATTTTTCTGTTCACTTTGCTCACCTCACAAGGCAAATTTTCTTATTTACCATATAAATGGTATCAATCTGTATTTTACTTTTTCTTTATACTCAGAATAACCTATCAATTCTTTTTCCAGTAATTCTTCCTCGTATTTTATTCTTTTTGCAATTATAAACGGATATACAAGAAAAATGCAAAATGAATATATGGAACCCAATACAAGTGGCATTGATAAAAATAAGAGTAATGTTGCACTGTACATAGGATGTCTTACAAGTCCATAAAGTCCTGTATCAATAACTTTTTGATTGTCCTGTACCTGAATTGTACGACTGAGATATGTGTTTTCTCTCAACACCTCTGCATAAAGAACGTATGCAATTATAAATATAACCGATGCCACTATTACAACGCCTTTAGGCAAAGAGTACCAATTAAAACGAACCCCGAGACCTGCCACAATAAATCCCGCAAGGAACATAAGACCACTTAACTTTACAACAATGTCCTGTTCTTTTTGCTCTTCCTTTGCAACAAGTCGACTTTTTAAAAGTTCAGGATTTTTGAGCATCATCACAAGTCCTGCTAAAAACATTGGCACAAATAAGAGTGCCATAAACAACCATCCGTTAAAAAAAGACAAGGTTCCTGCGGGTAAAAATATCAATAATCCAATTAAAACAATACCTAATAAAAATTTCGTTATTGCCTGTACAAAAAGCTTTATTGTCATACTCTCACCTCACAAGATAATTGTACCACAAAAATTCTCACCTATCAATATAACTTTTATTCTATTATTTCTTACTTGCCTTTACAGTTTTTAAAACCAAAACAGTTTTTATATCCAACAGTACAAAAGCTACGATTATAGCATAAGTCTCCTTTGTTAGAGCAAGAAAAACCACAAGCAAAATATTAAGAACCATTGAAAGATTTGTCATAAAGTTATAATCCTTTTCCGGCTTTATTTTAACAAGAAGAATTTTTACAAATCCGAATAAAATAAGTGATATAAGAA